>JAJZKJ010000211.1 GCA_021804195.1 Acidobacteriota bacterium | reverse complement strand
CGACGGCGGTGGGCGTATGGTAATGGCGTGCGAAGACATGTTAGGTTGTTGGCCGCGGCAGAGCATCCCGCCTGGCCCGGTTTCGGGGGTGTATTATGGGCGCGGTCGCAATTACTCGTCGAGTCTGGGCACGTGGATATCGCAAGGCCCGGCAGGTTATCCCGGCGCTGCGGCGCACACCCGCCTTGGGGGCGGGACGGGATTTCGCGGGGTTGAATTTTGCGAATATCTGGGCCGCTGCGCGGCCCCGCTCAAAATCAATGGCGACAATACGTATCAGTTTGTGATGGAGAATACGGTGGTGAATTTGGACCACCGAGGTGAGGGTTTTTGGGGTTGGGTTGGGGCGGGGCGGCCATCGGCGTCTCCGCCGCGGTGAATTTCGTCCCCGGCTTCGGCGCGGCTATCAGCGTTCGGGCGGGCGGCGGCGCGCGGTTACGTGGTCAAAGGAGGTGCTTTCATGCGTGGGACGTTCGGGGATTGCGTGATGCCGCTGCTGCTGTCGGCATCTCTGTATTGCGCTGCGGTGGGCAGTGTTGAGGGCTGGCTCGCCGGGTACAACGGCAATGGCCGGCACATGTTTTCCATGCTTTGCGCCGTCGTGGCCGCTGGCGTTTTGGCGCTCGGATTGCTCGCGTGGCTCGTCCGCGAGCTCGCTCGTGGCCGCATCGCCTTCGCGTTAGCCGGCCTCTTGGCAGCGCCGCTCCCGATTTTGGGCGTCCTTCTTGTTCCCCAAGCTTATCGGGCCGGTGTTTACGCGCTGCGGAGACCACAGTTCTTGGACTCATTGGCGAGTGAGTTGCTTGCGCTGCGCCGGACTACGCCGCGCGGAGGTGAGATATTCCTCCGCCATCTGCCTGGCCGCTGGGCGTCGGTGCGCCGGGTGGGTGGCACCTGGGTCGTGCGGCCCAGCCACGGCGTACAGGTGCTCTGCAGAATGGGCACGTACACGCTGCGCCGCGGCCCCGGACACGCGGGCTGGGATTTATTTTGGTCCCTGGGGCGCTGGCGCGTTGGCTCGCTCATCTGGCACTATTGCCCCCCGGTTTGCGCACGGCTCGGCCCCACCCTTGGTGGGCGCAGGGGTTCGGCCTCCAGTCGGAGCGCGAGCCAGGCAGGGGCGGGGCCGCCCAAGACGGGCGGGCGGTCCAAAGGCCAGCCGCTCCCCGGGCATCGGGTGCCTTCTACGCGGCGCTGAGGTGGCCTATTTTTGGCGCTCGACGCCCTTCGCCGGCAAATCAGCGACACGGTGACGACGCTGGGGGCTGGTGTGGATGGTTCGGTTTTGCGCATTGATACCGCGGGGAGCAGTTGGGCCGCCCACGCCCACCGCCGTCGAACGAGAAAAACCAAAAACGCAGCCGTGGTAAGGGCGTATTCCGCATAGGTGCCGAGGATGGCGGCCCCGCCCCCAAGAACCAAAAAGCCAGCCGGGGGGCCCGTGGCGAAGCTTACGGCCCAGGAGGAATACGCGACCCCCGCAAGCGTAAACACGCAAAACCAAGACCACCCGGCCAAAACGAACGTAACTGGGTCCGCGCCGGCACGCGGTCGAATACCGGCCTGCTTATCCTGAGCTGGCTCCATTTCGCATGTCACCTCGTCAACCCATGCCCCGCCCCACCCGAGCCCGATCACGGCCCGACGGAGAAATTGATCCGAAGCGGCCCGACGCCCGCTCCCCCCGCCAGCGGCTTGTTCGGCCGATCCGTCGATTTTCCGCACCCCTTCCCGGCAGTTGATGCCGGCATCGAAAGATCATTCTCGAACCCCGCGACAGCCCAGACTTCCCGCACGTGGGCGTTCCGGGCACCGCCGTAGTTCCACGCGTACCAAACACGATAGAGGAAAATTCTCGTGTCCATGGCGTTTAAGGCCTCCCAGTCGGCATTGATCTGAAGCGGCGTCATGATTCCAGGGTTGAAGTTTGCCGGGTTCAGGTTACCATTCATCTCCATCGACAGCAGCCGGTTCACCACCCCGTAGAGCCAGTAGTTGACGTCCTGCTGGCGGTAGCACCGCCCAAGCACCTCGACCGTTGCAACACCGTGGCACAGGCGATTTCCGGCAGTACCGGTTACGCGCTTGTCCGCGAGCCCCGTGATATCCCAGTCCGCGACAGCGTTAGAGGGCCAGAAGAAATCCCTTAGAAACTTCGACTGCTGCGCCCGTGTGTAGCCTAGAAACTTCTGTATTACGGTCGTGCGTATCTTCTCAAGCAGGGCGCCGATCTCCGGACCGCACTCGCAGTGGGCCGGACTTAGTCCGGAAGGATCCGTGCCGCCCACCGGATTCCCCATCACAAGCCGATACGTGCTGGCGCCATTGATGTATTGCAACGGATACTGGCTGATCCACGTGCCCAAACTCGGCGAGTCATTGCGATTGCGTTCGTAATACAGCCCCGTAACCGGGTCCTGCAACATGCCTTGGTAAAGGTTCTGCACCATCCGCTGCGCGCCGGCGGGCGAACAGTCGCCACTGGGCGGCAGGAAACAACAGCAATCTCGCAACGCCGCGGACCAACAGCCAAACCCTCGACCCAGCCGGCTGCCATTGACCTTGGACTCCGAAATGGTTTCAACCAGCGTTACCATAGGAAACCCATTATCCCGATTCCCCACCACGATTCCACCGCCGCCGGGATAACTTTCCGGCCGCAACGACCTTTACCCCCGTGGCCCTCCCGATAAATCGGGAGCAGACCACCTCGCCTTTGCACGGCGCACCTGCGCCACCACACCATGCTCGTAGCCACCGCAATCAGTCCTTCAGTTTTCCAAACTCCGGATACCGATCGCGGTCCTCCGGCTCCGGATCTGGCTCATCAACGACCACAACTTTTTCCGGGGGAACTTGGAACTTGTAGCAGTCCTCCTCCACAAGTCCAGTCTCTCCCGGCTTAATCTTCGAGACATCAAGCTTGATGCCGCCTTCGAATGCATTGTCGGATCGCCTAATTCCCACGCTCAGACGCGGGAGCACCATATCCGAGCCGTTATGCACCTCAAATCGTAAATCACCTTTTTCACTGATTCCGACCACCTTCCATCGAAATTTCCGTCGCGCGTCGACGACGGATTTCTCACGGTCCGTGAATGGCGCGGGCCCGTTCACATACTGATTCCACTCGTTTTTCGTGTAAGACATACGGGCACGATGGCAACGGCTCTTGAGCCATTGTTCGAACGAATCCGCTACCCGGACGACGCGCCGTGTCTTTCCTTCAAAAACCGGGACCTCGGCATTCCTGTTGAAATCAGCGGTCTTAAAATAGGCCCACCCCGAGGCTGACGAACCTATCCACAGAGCTTTTTCCGCTGTTTCCGTGAGGGTACATTCCTTTGGCCCAGGATAAACCGCAACCTTGTGAGCTCCCAGCTCTCTATAAAGCTTAGCTCCGCCAAACTCGAAAATAAATTCTTTGTAAGACGGCGGAAGTAACGGGTCAAGCTGTTCCACCCGCTGCCGAAATTCCTCCGAGGCCGGTCCATCCACGAGAAAGAACCGCCGCCAGCGGATCTCAGCCATCTCCTGTTTAAGCCATTCGTACATGCCTATCCGCCCTGCAACCATCCATTTGCTTAAAGCCCTTCCAGCACAACGCGCTGCAACCTGAATTATACCCGGTCATAATTAGTTGGGCACTGCTCATAATTACGGCCGCCCCCGACGGGATGCCCAGCGACTGAAGTCGCCGTTGTCAATATGGTGCTGTACGTGTTGGCCGTGCGGCATGGGTTCGATATTGCTGGTGTCCACCGCGCGGTATCAGCAACTCCAAATTGCCGCACGACCCGAGCTATTCTCCTGCCGATCCACATCTGCGACGCCCGTTTTTATAGGTGGCTGTCGATAGCGCTAATTTTCGCAAAGCGGCGTAAGCATTCTCGGTGATAAGATGTAGAAGGAGCTATCATGGCGTCCGCGCGGACGGTGTGCACGCGGGGCGATTTTGCCCGCACCGGCGCACACCCGTGGCCAAATTACGCATACCTCTCCTCTTGCCATAATTCCATATCATTCGGCCGCCGGACAACCACCGAATCATCCCCTATCATAAGACTTAGTTCCTTTACAATTCGATGGGCCGCTACCGACACCGCACTAAACAGTGATCTTTTTTCCGCCATGTGCAATGGTGTACGATTCGTATTGCCTGCTCGTGTCGTACACTTTCAACGTCTGCCCGTTGTCAAAAAGCAAGCTCAGCGTGCCACCGTCGTCGCCCGTGGCGGCCAGCACCACAGCCCCCACCAACTCCATTAGATTCGATTCCCCAACGGGCACATCGACGACACCACTGGCGTTGTATGAAAAGGCGCTCTCAACCGTGATAATCACCTTTTCGTCGAAATGAAGATACATCTGGTATCGCGCGAAGCAGACTAGTTCAAGCGTGCGCCCAACCAGAAATCCACCGTCGAAGTCCTTAGGCAACCCGTACATGTTATTGGCCTCCCGATGGAGCCAAAGGCACACGCGTCCGCGCCTCGGCTCCCGGCTTCATCGCAGATGGATCGATGCCCTGCCAACCGCCATTACCCATCGGCTTTTCGAGCCGCCAATATCCGTTGGGGTATTGTTCCGTTGGCGGCATCTGACGAACACGCCAAGCCGCTGGAATATTCCCTGGCGGCAGTTGCGGGGCGTTTGTGGGCGTCCGGAACTTTGGTGATGGTATCGGCGATTCCCTCACGCCCGGACAAGACTGCGGTTTCGCTTCTTTCCCCGCCCCAGCGGCTTTTTGAGCGTCTTCAGCCTGCTCGGCCGGCGGGAGAGTGTTGCTCTTGGCATCGGTGTTCGGGATCGGCGGAGTTGCCGGATTTCCCGAATCAACGGGTACCGCATGCCACAGGCTCGGGTCGAACGGCGTCCAAGGTGCCTGGATAACCGGCGGGCAGCTCCACACGTCGCCGGTCGGAAGGGGATAGTCCGGCGGCCCGGTCTGATCCTGAACCCCAAAACCAAAGTCCAGCAGATCTTGCTCAAGGCTCTCCGGGGGCGGCCCAGGAGGCCCGTTGCCGTTGCCGTCGTCCACGTCGCCACCGTCACCACCCCCTTCGACCTGCGTCCCCCACGGGTCCACCCTCCCCGCCGGATCCCCCATTACAAACTGATACGTGTTGGCGGGTTAAAATGTGGGG
>JAJZKJ010000210.1 GCA_021804195.1 Acidobacteriota bacterium | reverse complement strand
GTGCGTATATAGATTGACAGCCGGCAGGCGCGAGCCGAATAATGATCTTTCGGCCCAAGCACATTATGACTCATGGGCCGCATGGTTGCGAAAGTCCGCACGGCGCCCTATGGCTACTGCCACCCACGAACTTCCGGCCCCGGAATCCAGTTCCACCACCCCCTCCCGGAACGCGTTTTTATTGCGCAGGCTGCATTCACTCAGCGGGATCATTCCGCTGGGGGCATTTTTAATTGAGCACTTCGCCTCCAATGCTGCAGTGCTCAGCCGCCATCCCGCCCACGCCTACGGCGCGCAGGTGAAATTTCTCAATTCCCTGCCGTTTGTGCTGGCGCTGGAAATTGCATTCATCTATATCCCGCTGCTTTTCCATGGCCTCTACGGGCTGTGGATCGCGAGCGAGAGCACGCCCAACGCGCGCCGCATGCCGCTGCTGGGAAATTGGGCTTATGTATGGCAGCGGATCAGCGGCGTGATCGTGCTGGCCTTTATTCTCTGGCATACCTGGACGGCGCGCTTCAGCGGCATCAGCGTGCCCGATCATCCCGAGCTGGCGTTTGCCAAAATGCAGGCGCAGATGGCGCACGGCTGGATTCTGGCCTGGTTTCTGATCGGGATCACCTTCGTCTGCTATCACTTCGCCTACGGCCTGTTTCTGTTCGCGGCCAAATGGGGAATCACGGTCACCGCCCGGGCGCGCCAGCGCTGGGGCTGGGCGTGCCTGATTTTTGGAGTTTTTCTGGCCTATGCCGGCATCGCCTCCGCCCTGGCGTTTCGCGGCATTTTAATCTATCCGGTGCGCTGACCCATGGCAGATACGAATCCCAACATCATCATCGTCGGCGGCGGCCTGGCCGGCCTGGCGGCGGCCCTCAAAGCGGCTGAACAGGGCGCGCAGGTTGAGCTGTTCTCCCTGGTGCCGGTGAAGCGCTCGCATTCGGTCTGCGCGCAGGGCGGCATCAACGCGGCCAAAAATCTCAAAGGCGAGGGCGACTCGGCCTGGAAGCATTTTGACGACACCATCTACGGCGGCGATTTTCTCGCCAACCAGGGGCTGGTCAAGCGAATGTGCGAGGCCGCGCCCGCGATTATTGATCTGCTCGACCGCATGGGAGTGCAGTTCAACCGCACGCCGGAGGGGCTGCTCGATTTCCGCCGCTTCGGCGGCACGCTCTACCACCGCACCGCTTTTGCCGGCGCCACCACCGGACAGCAGCTCTTGTACGCGCTCGATGAGCAGGTGCGGCGGCTGGAGGCGGAAGGGAAAATCCGCAAATTCGAGCATTGGGAGTTTCTCTCGGCGGTGCTCGATGAACAGGGCCGCTGCCACGGCATCTGCGCCCAGGATCTGCACGGCATGCAGGTGCGCACCTTCCCCGCCGATGCCGTAATCATCGCCACCGGCGGCGTGGGCGCCATTTTCGGCAAGAGCACCAATTCCATTGTCTGCACCGGCAGCGCGCAGTCGGCCCTCTACCAGCAGGGCGCCTGGTATGCCAACGGCGAGTTCATACAGGTGCATCCGACCGCCATTCCGGGGGAAGACAAGCTGCGGCTGATGTCGGAGTCGGCGCGCGGCGAAGGCGGCCGGGTCTGGGTCTATAAAGACGGCAAGCCGTGGTATTTCCTGGAAGAGTGGTACCCCAAATACGGCAACCTGGTGCCGCGCGACGTTGCCACCCGGGCCATTCACAAAGTGGTCTTTGAGCTGGGGCTGGGAATTGACGGCCAGCCCGCGGTTTTTCTGGACGTAACCCACCTGGATCCGCATGTGCTCGACGCCAAGCTCGGCGGCATTCTGGAAATTTATGAAAAGTTCGTGGGCGACGATCCCCATAAGGTGCCGATGAAGGTTTTTCCCGGCATGCATTACACCATGGGCGGGTTATGGGTGGATAACGAACGGCAGATGACCAACCTGCCCGGACTGTTCGCCGCCGGCGAATGCGAATACCAATATCACGGGGCGAACCGGCTGGGCGCCAATTCGCTGGTTTCCTGCATTTTTGGCGGCTTTCTCGCCGGCCCGGCGGCTCTGGAATACGCCCGCAATAACCGCACCGATGCCGGCTCGCATATTTTCGATCAGGAGCTGCGCCGCCAGCAGGCCATCAACGATCGGCTGTATGCCGCGGCCGGCGAGGAAAACCCCTTCACCATCTGGCGGGAGCTGGGCCGGCTGATGACAGAACACTGCACCGTGGTGCGTCACAACGACAAGCTGCGGCTGGCGGACCGGCAAATCGAAGATCTGCTGGGCCGCTATCAGCGCATCCGGCTGAGCGACACCACGCGCTGGACCAACCAGACGTTTTTCTTCACCCGCCAGCTCTACAACATGCTGCAACTGGCCCGGGTCATGGTCCAGGGCGCGCTGGCGCGGGATGAGTCGCGCGGCGCGCATTACAAGCCGGAGTTTCCCGAACGCAACGACGAGCGCTGGCTCAAAACAACATTGGCGCAGTGGGATGAAGCGGCGGCCGCGCCGCGGCTCAGCTACCAGGCCGTGGACACATCGCAGATCCCCTTGCGGGCACGCAAATACTGAAGGAGAACCATGGCGGAAGGCAAAATTGTTCGGCTGCGCATCAAGCGCCAAAGCGGACCCCAGGCCGCGCCGCAATGGGAAGACTTTAACGTCGCCTACCGGCCGGGCATGAACGTCATCGTGGCGCTCATGGATATTGCCGCCCAGCCGCGCAATGCCGAAGGCCGACCCACCACTTCGGTCAGCTACGAAGCCAATTGCCTGGAAGAAGTCTGCGGCGCCTGCGCCATGGTCATCAACGGCCGGCCGCGGCAGGCCTGCTCCGCTTTAATAGACCGGCTGGAGCAGCCGATTACGATTGAGCCATTGAGCCACTTTCCCGTGGTGCGCGACCTGGTGGTCAACCGCCAGCGGCTGTTCAACGACCTGAAGCGGGTGAAGGCCTGGATTCCGATTGACGGCAGCTACGATCTGGGGCCGGGGCCGCGCGAGTCGGCGGCGGATCAGGAAACCGCGTATCCTTTATCGCGCTGCATCTCATGCGGCAACTGCCTGGAAGTCTGCCCGCAATATAACGATAAAACCGGCTTCGTCGGCGCGGCGGTGCTTTCCCAGGTGCGGCTGTTCAATATGCACCCCACCGGCAAGCTGCATGCCGGCGAACGGCTGGATGCGATCTCCGGTCCGGGCGGCCATCAGGAATGCGGCTTTGCCCAGAACTGCGTGAATATCTGCCCCAAGGATATTCCCCTGACCGATTCCATCTCCGCCGTGGGCCGGCAATTGATCGTCCATGCCGTGCGGCAGGCGCTGGGCTCGTAGTGGAAAAAACCGCCTGATGCGCGCCTGAATAAACTGTGTTTGCGCCGTTTTTTTCCAGCCCGGAAAATTCATTTGTCACCACCATAACTTGTTGATAATAAATAGCTTGCCATCCATTCATTCCGGCCCTGCCTCTACTGTTGATTTTTTAAGTCATTGAAAAATAAAGGCTTATTTTTCCATTTCCACGGTTTTCTTGCCGCGCCTGTGATTTGTCACCCGTAAGTAATTGAAATGAAAAGGATTAACTACTGTGGTGACAAATGAATTTTGGTTTTTCTGGCTATCACTTGAGTTTATTGGAGAGTTGCGCGGTGAATAATGTCCGCACTCAAAAATAAATTCATGCCACGCACCGGCCGATGATGCACTGGCCGAATCGCCGGCAAAGCCCAAAAAATGAACCCGCCGCGCCGGTGGTAGATTATAGATGATGAAAAAATGTGAAGTTGCGCGGTTCCGCAGATGGAATTGAAAATGATCTCAGACCGTTTAGCCTCCATGGAGTCCGTGATCGCCGGCCATCCCTCCCTGCCGCGCGAAGCCATTATTAAAGAAGACCTGTTGCGCGGCGGGGTCAGGTTTACGCCAGCGGCGCTGGCCTGGGCGGCGCATTTTAAAAAAAAATCGTATTTCATTTTCTCCTTTGACCTGAAACCCCTGGCCGGCATGGAATCGGGCGAGCACTGGCAAGCCCCGGAAGAACTGTGGCTGGAGGGCGGCGCCTGGGACTTCAAGCCCACCATTGTCTCGGTGCGGCTGAACCCGCAGTCGCCCTACCGCGTGGACGTGGCGGCGGATACGCCGGAAAGCGGACGGGCGATTTTATATCTGGAAGAAGAACCGCTGTGCCGTGTGCGCCTGCCCGCGGTGCCGGAATATTACAACCGCGGCCTGGCCAGCGGGAAGCGGGTGATTGAAATCGCCCCCACCATCGAATGGGGATATTTGATTTATTTGACCGTGTTTCGCATCTGCCAATACTGGGGCGACCGGGAAGAGTGCCAGTTCTGCGATATCAACGCCAACTACCGGCAGCAGGTTCAGGCCGGCCGGCCCTATACGGGAGTGAAATCGGTGGCGGAAATTCTGGAAGCTCTCGCCATCATCGCCGCCACCGACACCAGCGCGCGCGCCTATACCATTACCGGCGGGAGCATCACTTCGCGCCTCGATGGCATGACGGAAGTGGAGTTTTACGAGCGCTACGCCCAGGCAATCGAAGAAAAATTTCCGCGCCGGTGGATCGGCAAGATGGTGGCGCAGGCGCTGCCGCTCGATCAGGCGCGGCGCTTTAAAGCCGCGGGCATTCAGATCTACCACCCCAATTTCGAGATCTGGGACGAGCGCCTGTTCCAGATCTTTTGCCCCGGCAAGGATCGCTACGTGGGCCGGGCGGAATGGCATCGCCGCATTCTCGATGCCGCCGGCGTCTTCGGCCCCTCGCACGTGATTCCCAACTTCGTGGGCGGCATCGAAATGGCTCGGCCGCATGGCTTCGCCACGCCGGCCGAAGCCATCGCCTCGACCACCCAGGGGCTCGAGTTTTTCATGTCGCACGGGGTCTGCCCGCGCTTTACCACCTGGTGCCCGGAACCGCTGACCACGCTCGGCCAGGCGAACCCCGAGGGCGCTCCGCTGGAATATCATGCCCGGCTGCTCGAAGCCTGGCGCGACACGCACAGCAAATATGGCCTGCCGGTGCCGCCAGGCTATGGCGACCCGGGGTTGGGGCGGGCGGTATTTTCGGTCAGCTCGTTTATGGATGTGATTGGAAGCCAGGCCCCGGCTCATCCAGCGGAATTGAATTGAATCTGCCTGCAATCCAGACGGGCAGCGTGCG
>JAJZKJ010000209.1 GCA_021804195.1 Acidobacteriota bacterium | reverse complement strand
TCGACGATCCCCAGGCCGACTGGAGATTTCTCCCAGGGCCAGCAGGGCATGGGCAGCGTCGCGCTGGCGTTCGGTGATGAACTTATGCTGGCGGTAGCGGGCCCAGGCATCCACGGCCTTCTGATATTCGCGGCGGTGCCAGTGGCCCAGATGCTCGCGGGCCTCGGATAATTTCATGCTGCTGGGTTCCGCATCGCCCTCCAGAATCAAGACTCCGCCGGTTTCGGCGTAGGCGCGCTGAACTTCCTGGGCCAATTCATTGGGAAGAACGCTGACGGGATTGAAGTTGCCGTCGCCGAGATCGCGCATGGAGATGCGAAAATCGCGGATCACATGGCGGGCATAGACCTGGCCCGGCTCGCAGGCGGGAACCGCGAGCCAGCCGAGATCGCCGAGGTTGACGGCGAGAGGAAAAGGCAGCAGGTTCACGATGGTGGCGGGGGCCCAGCCCTGGCGCTTGAGCCGGATGATTTCCTCGCGCACCAGGCGGTCGCGGATACGATCACTGGCGCCGCCATGACGCAGGCCGGCGGCGGGGTCGTAGGTGGTATCGAAGGTTGAGGCAAAATCCCGGCCGGACAAGGAAGAAGTGGACATGAGAGCTCCTTATAAACAGGTTGGATGGTGATGCGGGAATCAGAAGGGATGGGAGGCGATGCCGAGGCGATCGCATAACTCAACCGAGCTGTGGCGATGGGCGCCGCCATAGCCAATATGGGGCGCGCCGTGAAAGGCCTGATCGGCATCGGACAATACATCGGCGCAAAAGGCGTCGTATTCGCGGTCGCGGCGCTGCTGGGCCTGCTGCGCCAGAAAAGTGCGGCGGAGGGCGCGGGCGCGGGGCGAGGCGGGCCGGCGCGCGAGGGAATGGAGATGTGCATCAATGGCCAAAGTAAGATGACGCTCGCTGGGATACCAGAACATGCGGGCACCGATATCTTCATAATTGCCGGCGCTGGGATAAGGACCGCAGGCGGGCAGTTTGCATCCACCGGCGGTGATCATGGTGCCGCCGGAGGCGAGCGGCGAGTACCAGAGCGCGGGCGTGCCGAAACGAGAGGGCGGCAGCCAGCATTCGATGAGCCAGCAATGAAGGCCGGGATATTTGGGCACCCAGCGAAGCTCCGGGATGCGGCGCAGAGGCTGAGCCGCGCCGGAATCGCGATCGGCGATGGCCGTGGCTTCGCTCCAATCAGTCCATAGGCCGGCGGAGGGCTCGAAGCGGGAGGCCGACCAGACCAGGCGATAGCGTGGGCCGCCGAAGAGATGGCGGCCGTAACGGCGCAGCAGCAAATGCCGGATCCAGCGGGGAGCGGAGCGGCCCTGGAGGGATGGAGACATAGGGTGGTAAGATCAAAAAGAACAAGGGAGGCAGTGATGAATCGTAGTTATTGCATGCGGCAGCGGACCGCAACAGATCTTTCTCAGTGAGATGTCACATTCCAGTTATATGTGGCGGCTGCAGGCGTGATAGCCGCGATGGTGCAGATGTGAATATCCACCGTATTTGCCGACGCGACATAGGCATTCCACGTCGTATCGGCGTCGGCAACTGGAAGCGAGCTCGGCGAAACGTGGGCCAGCATTGATAGGGCCGCGCCCGCGGCCGCGATGGCGGTGTCCGTGCACCCCACCGTGGCGCTGGGGGTAACCGTGATTGTGCCGCTGGCAACGATGAAACTGACCGGATCGCCGCTTACCTGTAAGGAGGCAGCATTCACCGCGGCTCCGCTTGCCAACACCACGGCTCCGGCGCCAGTGACGCCTGTTCCGTTTACAGATCCCGAAATGTTTAAAGTCTGGCCACTAGGCAAAGACGCCCCTTTTAAGAAAACCGCGCCAGCATTGCTAATGCAAAGCGACGGCGAAGCAAAGGCATCACTCGTGTCATCCATGCACAGGCTTGATGCGCCAGCCGCCATGCCGATTCGCCATTTATTTACGGTATTCTGGCTAATCCCGATACTGACGGCAGTGTTGACAGCCGAACCAAAATCAGCCGCGCTGGCTCCGACATTGGCCTTGGCCGTAGAATCTCCGGCAGTGAACTTCGGGGCATAAACCACCCCGGTCCCTTTCGGAGTTAATGCAATGTTTATATTTGAGTCCACCCCTGCGGCAGACGCAGACACATCATTGCCCGATGACGTACCAGTGAGCACGATTTGATCCGCCAGAGATCCTCCCGCAGTCAGTGTCCTTTGAACCGTTAGCCCGGAGGTAGAAATTGTGGCGCAGGTGGAGAATGATATTACGGTGTTTACAGCGCCGCTGGGCGCGCATTGAAATTCAAAGCCGTCCGTGCCGGGATTTTGCCATAGCCGATCGGCAAACCCAGCGGTATTGTAGTAATGATTTCCGGCGGCATTATAATAAGCATTTGCCAGCAAATCAAAGTTGCCGGTCCGGGCATCCTGGATGGCAACGCGATCATTGAAGCCGGTGGTCGTGTTTTGCGGCGAAGACAGGCTAAGTCCCGTCCAGTTTCCCGCACCCGCCGCTATCGTATTGCTCGTTCCACTGCCGAAATACAGAGTGCCTGCAAAGGTATATTCATCCGCCATGCGCAAGTCGCCATAGCCATTAAAATCGGCGATGGTGGACAGCGCTTGGGAGCCATTCATGGAGTCAATCTCAAAACATTGAGTGTCCAGCGTGTAGCACCAAGCATAAGGATGCTGAATGTTGATTCCATCCACACCCCCGATGCCAGACAAGCCATTACCGCCAAATACCAAGTTTGAATTATGGCCAACCGGCTCAGAAAATCCTAAACTTTCTATGCCGGGCATCGCTCCTACCGTATTGCCGCCGAAGGATAAAAGCGGATGATATTCTGGCCCGGTCGAGGGCGCGACATTATTGCCGCTGTACGTGGATGGTTCAAAGTATGAGCCATTATTTATTCCCGCGCCGCCCCCGGAAAGCGCCACATTGGGATTGGCCTCAAACGAGAGAAAAGAAAGGGGATCGGCAACATCATAGGGTATTTGCAGCGTGCCGGTCGTTTCTTCTGACTTGAAAGTCCAAACGTCGTCATAGGCTTCACCGCCATTCTCCACCTTAATCAGTGTTGCGGCAACGGCGGGATCATTTGTATTGCTGGCGATGTTAAGGTAAGACTGCATAAGAGACGCGGAATGCGCAGCGCCATTCCCGTCAATCAAGATTCCAGTCTGACCATTATTCTGCTGCAAATGCAATCCGTCTACGCGTGAGTATTCAAAACTGTTTCCCGCCCCCGCAACCGATTGAAGCTCCCAATTCGTTGAGTTATTGATCAGGCTGACCATGCCCACGTGGGTGCGCTCATTTTGCGTCCCATCCGAGCAATGAATGCAGATTCCTCCATCCGTATAAGCCGTGGGCTGGTTCTGCCAGAGCAAAGCCACATCGCCAGGGGCGGTAAAGTTCTGCACGGCTACTCCGTTCCGGTATGCGAATCCCGTCGTATTCACCTGCCTGATGCCGTTCACATTCGCATTGGCGTCTTTGCTGCCGTCAATGATGCAGCCGCTGATGGAGCCTTGAACATATGGGCCGGGCGAGCCTTCCCCCACAAAGACTGCATCGCCGGTTCCGGTATAGTAAAGAATCTGGCCGCGGGTACATTTCAGGTTGACCCAATATTTCACCAGATTGATCGGCGTGGAATACGTGTACCCCCCGCTCAAGGGCGGAACATCAATCTCGCAGCCGCTTCCGACTGCGTCGGCGCATGATGCTTCGGCGGCATTTACCTGCGCTCCAATATCGCTCCCGGGATATTGCGCGGCATTCAGAACGCCGTTGAACGCTCGGGCCTGGAACTCTCCCGCACTTGAAATCTGCAGATTGAGGGAATACGAACCATTCGTCACAAAATACCAATTCGATCTGCCCTTGCGAATATCATGAATCAGGACATTGGCATATCCAGGAAGAGATGCAATTTGATTGCCTTGTCCAGTCCAACTCGAAGTCAAAAGCACCGTTCCGCCCCCATGAGCGCTCAAATATGATGCAGCTTCAAACAGCCCATCCGTGGCCGAACTGACGGTAACGCCGGAGACATGGGCATGGGCAAAATCCGCAGTGGCGGAACAGACGGTGGCGACATCCGGCTGACATGATACGGTTTGCAGAGTGATGGTTTCATCTAGAGCAGAATCAGGGTCATGGATGAGGAGCTGCTCGCCCACCATTAACGGTGAAATGGCGGAAGAGTCGGGCAGAGTGATGGAGGGAAAATTGAACACTATCGTTCCTGTTGTCCCTCCGCCCGCAGCGTTGATGGTGGCGGGCATCGTCCACTGACCAAATTCAGACGCCACCGCGATCCCATTGACTAGCGGCTTGGTAAAATCCGTGATCTGGGCGGCAAGCTGAGCCGGCGGGGCAAGAAACAGAAAAAACAGGAAGCCCAAGAACGGCAACCAGGCCCAGACGGCACGACGCAGGAATGAATTGAAGCGCGGCATAAACACAGAGTACAACCGGGAAGATTCAGTGCATGGATGGAAAGAGTGAGTCCATCACAAACTCATGCATTAAGCCACCAAGGAACGGATCTGAGCCAATTTGTTCTGATCAGACTGGGCGGCCTCGAGTTTGGACGAGAGCAGATCCAGCTGATCGGAGAGATAGCCGGCGATGATCTGCTGCTGCGCGAGCTGGTTCTGGAAATGGCTGGCCAGGGCGGAGGCGGTGTCGGCGGCGGCGTGGGTGTGACCGCCGGCGTGGCTGCCGCAGAGAACCCGGCCGCAGACCTGGCAGAGATAAGTCACAGGCGCCGAGCAGAGGGGAATGGCGGGGCCTTTCCAGTTGGGCTGGGCGAGATTGTTTTCACAGGCGCCGATGCGGTGCAGAAGCTGAATGCGATCCATGGGGATGTGACCTTTCGAAGAAATTAGAGACCAGGCATTTGAAACGATTTATAAAATCAGCGTGAAAAGGATGACGGATTATGGATGACAGCTGACGGCAGAGGACGGAAAGAACCAGAGATAAAGTGGGAGGCCGCGCGGGCTAACCTCCCAAGGTCTGTCTGCTTATCTTCTCCCGTCAGTAAATTAGAAGCGGTCTGGCTCTGTTGACATGCTAGTGGACTGTCCCAGTGAAATATAATTCATGGACGAATCCTCCGGCGAGGATCGAAATACTTCCAGCGGAAGGGG
>JAJZKJ010000208.1 GCA_021804195.1 Acidobacteriota bacterium | reverse complement strand
TGGATCCGGGGTAATTTTTATGAGCCGACACTGCTTGCCGACGTGCCGGATCATTTGCGCATTGTGCGACGGGAGCTTTTTGGACCGGCGGCGGTGATTAAGGAATATGCCGACATTGGCGAGGCGATCCGTCTGTGCAATGATCCGCGCCTGGGAATTCACGCGGGCATTTTTACGCGCAATTCGGCGGCCACCGATTTGGCGGTGCGCGAGCTGGATTTTGCCGGTGTGGTGATCAACGATGTTCCCACAAACCGGGCGGAAGCGATGCCGTACGGGGGTATTAAATTTTCCGGGCTCGGCCGCGAAGGGGTGCGGTATGCCATGGAACATTTCACGCAGCCCAAGGCGGTTTTGCGCCGAAAGGAAACGTGACGCTCCATTGCCGGAGAGGCCGCATCAGCGCACGCCGAGACCGGTTTCCCCGACCGGCAAATCAACAGCCGTAAAATCCGTGGAGGCCGGCCGTGCAGCGGCGGAAGCGTTGCGGATTATTTCCGCCGCAAGGCGCAATGCGGCATCGGTGGGATAGGGACGCTGCCGGACCGTTTGCGGCGCCCGGACTGTTTTGTCCGGCGGGTTCGCGGGGCCGCCCAGGCATATCTCCGGCAGACGGTGGGCCGGCAATTCCGAGGCATCGACCGGCGACGTCCCGGCCTTCTGCAATACCACGCTTACCGCTCCATACCCGGGATTATCCATATAGCGGGCAAACTCATGACGATGCAGATCGTGCACGGCCCGGCGGCACAAATCCACCGTAAGCGGGCTGGTTTTATCCGCCCAACAGACGATGACCGCATCGGCGCGGCCGGCGGTCAGCAAATCGGCCGCGCGGTACAGGACACTGGTGACCGGTGCGGTTTGATGCGCCAGCGTTTCGCATGGGCCGCGGATACCCAGCAAAATGGCCGCCGCGGATGCCGCGTTGGAGTATACCGAGCGGGAGAAATGCAGCGGCGAGGCGTAGCGGCCTTCCGAATCGAGCATGGAATCCAGATATGCAACGGTACTGTCAATCATGCCCCACGCGGTAAACATAAGCAAGGCGATGCGGCCGGGATCTGTCGAGGGTTTATGCAACCGGGCGGCATGCCAAGCCTGATCAATGGCTTTGCAGGCCAGGCCAGCGACGGCATCGAGCTTTTCAGCCGCATTCAGGGTACGTTCGGAAATATCCCGGCCCAACCAGGGCGGATCATTTTCACCGGTCGTCGGACCGGTCCGGTTATCCGTTTCCGGGGAAACGGCGACGGCGCGGCGCAATTCCAATCCATCGGCATATTCCGACGTATGCACGCCCAGCCCGGCGATCGCCATGCGCGGGAAATCCGGATGGGTTGCGTCCGTCGGCGCAGATTCCGCCGGGCGAAGCGCATCGGGCGAAGCGGCGGAAAAGATCAGTGCGGTGTTATTGCCGCCAAATGCAAAATTGCAGTTAAGAGCCGCGGCCGGCCGGGAGCGTGTGGGTGCGGTGACCAGCGGCAGGCACCGGTCATTTTCCGTCCGGTCCGGATTTATGCAGCCGGCATTCGGCGGCAGTATTTGATGGCGCATAGCCAGCAGGCAAACAACCGATTCCACCGCGCCGGCGGCGCCGAAGGTATGACCGGTGAGCCGCTTGGTGGAACTGACCGGCGGTATCGGGGCGTTGGTGCGATCCCACACATCGGAAATGACGCCCATTTCCATGGCGTCGTTATCGCGTGTGCCGGTGCCGTGGGCATTGATATAACCGATGTCCCGCGGTTGCAAGTGCGCATCATTCAGGGCCAGTTCGATGGCGCGTGCCGCACCGGCGCCGGCAGGGTCGGGTTTGGTAATATGAAAGGCATCGCAGGTGGCGGCAAAACCGCGCAGATAACCGAGTGGGGGGGCGCCGCGCGCGGCGGCATGGGCCGCGGATTCCAATACCAGGAAGGCCGCCGCCTCACCAATTGAGATACCGTTTCGGTCGCGATCAAACGGGCGGCATCCGCCGGGCGCGACCAGTTTTAAACTGCCAAAACCGGAAATGATGAGCCGGCAGAGAGCTTCGGCGCCGCCGGCCAGAGCCATGGAAATTCGCCCAAGTCGGATGGCATCCATGGCGGCGCCAACCGCGATGGCGGAGCCTACGCAGGTGGTAAGATTGGTATACACCTGTCCGCAGATATGATGTCGGCGCCGGATCAGTTCCGCGGCTTCATAGGGCTGTATCCGCCGCAACAGGCCGCTGTCCGCGGTTTGGGGATTAATTCTGTAGGCGGCGTAAAACACCTCATTGCGATCCATGCCGCAGACAGTGGTGGCAAGAAAACAGCCGGTGCGATTACCCATGAAATCCAGCGTGCGCGGCAGCGACGCGGAAAGGAGCGCTTCGTCGGCGGCGAGGCAGGCAAGCTGCTGGGTGCGCGAAAGAGTTTTCCAGAACCCGGGCCGCAAATCGTCCGGACAGGGAAGATCGCGACACTGGGCGACGGCAACGGACCCAAGGGCAGGCGGCAGCGGTTCTTGCCATGGTGACAGGTGTTCCCGCCCATGGGAAATTGCCGGCCAACTTTGATCAACAGTGAGTCCGGCGCAGGTGACCATGCCGACACCGGTAACCACCACATCCGGATATGATCCGGAATGCGTTATATCATGGGGAGGGGCGCCGTTCATAGAATTGCACCTGATGGTGCGGTAACCGCAGGCGCGCCATGCTCCGGCCCGGCGGCGCCGCCATCCGGATCGCGGCGCGCCGCTGAAATTCCGGCTACCAGGGGGTTGCGCCGGTTCCACACATCCCCGCCCAGAATACCGATAATCGCATCGCGCACAGCGGCGGGTTGATGCGGCGCAAAAAACAGATTGCGTACGAGGTCCCGGTGGTAAAACTTGTGCACGAATGCCTCAAACACGGCCATGCCGCGATCCATTGCACCGGTGAAGTCCGGGCTGATTTCCGCAGTGGGATCGGCAAGGAACGTTTCCACGGCGGCCGCGGCGAATTCCGCGGATTTAAGGGCCAGATGAACCCCGCTGGAAAAGATCGGGTCTAAAAATCCGCCGGCGTCACCGAGGAGGATGCAGCGCGGCACCTGTCGAACCGGGCAGTGATAGCTGTAATCCGAAGCCGCCCGCCACGGGGCGACCGCTTTCGCGGCGGCGACGCGGCTGTGCAGCGTGGGGGACTGTTGGATGGCGGCGAAAAACTGCTGTTCCAGCGTGAGATTTTTTTTAACACCCTGTTGCGCCAGGACCGTGCCGATACTGGTGGTACCGTCGCGCAGTGGAATGCACCATATCCAGCCATGCTCAATAATATGCATGGTGATGTAGTGCCGCTCGTGCGGGTCGGCCGGGGAAAGATTGTCAAAATAGTTATAAACTGCCAGACGACCGAAATCCGGCAGCATGCGCCGGCCGCCGAGGCGCCGGGCCATAAAACCGGGCGCGCCGGAGGCGTCCAGCAGAAAATCCGCGGTATACTCCACCCCGCCGGAGCAGGTGAGCGTTACGCCGTCGCCGGTGAGCACGGCCTGTTCCACGGCTGTATTTTCATGAACCAAAGCGCCGGCAGCGGATGCCGCATCGCGCAATTGCCGGTCGAAAACGGAGCGGATCACCTGAAAAGCCGGGGGGGGATCGCCACGAAGCAGCGAGGCAAATTCAAATGTTTGCATTTCGCCGATGACAGGATCAAAGAATCGGGCGCCGAATTTTTGCTGGTGATGCGCGGTCATAAACCCGCGATCCAAGCCGATTTTCCCCAAAACCGGCATGCTGTGGGGCAGAAGAGACTCGCCGATGTGATGCCGCGGATGTTCGCCGGCTTCCAGCACGCGGACCGTGATACCGGCCCGCGCCATTAACGCGGCGGCGGCGGCGCCGGCCGGGCCGCAGCCAATTACAAGCACTTGTGAGTGTTGATCTGCCATTGCTGTATTCTCGCGCATCGGCAGGCGGCAGGCAAGTGATCGAAAACCGCTTTGCAGCCACAATCGCCGGGCCGACGCCGGTTGGGCTACCAGCTTTGCAAATCGCCAAGCAGTTCTTCCACAAGATCTTTCATGGTTACCAGTCCCACCGCGGCCCCCTGCTGGTTTACCACCACGGCAATCGTTTGATGGGCGGCCTGCATCAGTCGGATGGCGGTGCGAACGGATTGCTCCGCAAGCAGCGTCAACACGGGGTGCAAATGTTTTTGCAATTGCAGATCACCGGCGTTGCCGATCACGTCAATCACGTCCACCATGCCCAGCACATCCTGCGCGGACCGGCCGAGGACGGGCATTCGCGATACATGATAGTGACGGATCATCGCCTCAAAGCCGCGACGGCTGATATTCACGGGCACGCCGATGACACGGTTCCACGGCATCATGACTTCGCGAACGTTGACATGGGCCATGCGCAGGCCACGTTGGATCAGATCCTGCTGCGTATCCGTAAGCAGACCGGCGGCGGCAGGTTCGGCGGTAAAGGCCAGCAGGCGGGCGGGCGGGCCGACATCCGCCGATTCCAGCATTCTGCCGAAAATGCGCCGCGTGATCATATCCATCGCGCGCAGGAGCGGGAGCACCGGCACGACAGTGATGACCATCAAGGACCAGTTAAGCAACCGCGACAGGCGGTATGTCCAGTCGTCGGAATGCGTGAGGAAAAGGTCTTTGGGTAAAATTTCGGCAAATATGAGCATCAACGGAAGCACGATAAGCGCGGAGAGCAGGGTTTTAACCGTGGCGGAATAATGCCCTTCGCGCAGCAATTCCGCCACGGCCGCGGAGACCATAAAATTGCTGATATTCTGCCAGATCAGCAGTCCGGCAAGCGGACCGGCGGGTCTTTTTACCCAGGCTTCGATCCGCCGTGCGGCGGGGTCGCGTTTCCAGCCTCGCAATTGCAGTCGCGGGCGGGACAGCACGTAAAACCCGGTTTCCATCCCGCTGAAAATAATGGATCCCAGCAGCCCGACGCCGGCAGTGATCACCCACGCCAGCCATTGCGGCAGCACCGGCACGGACGACGAAAACGGAAATATCGGCACGGAAGCGGTCATGGCGAATCCTCCGGCAATTGTCCGCCGTGGGCGTTATTTGCCGACGGACCCGCGGATGCCGCCGCGGTCTCCGCAACGGCTTTATCCACGAGGCTGATGCGCACCCGTCCGACGCGAGGCCCATGCATTGTTTCCACGG
>JAJZKJ010000207.1 GCA_021804195.1 Acidobacteriota bacterium | reverse complement strand
GGATGGACCCGTAAGGACAAATAGTCCGTCAGGTTGGGGGCGACGGAAGCCGACGCCGGCTGCGGAGATTGGCGGTTGTTCATGTACTGGTTCGCTTTCACAGAGCGGTCGGCATGACCCTTGGTTGGCGGCATTCCCAGCGCTGCCGCCGCGGTCCGGCGAAGCTCCCCCTTAAGTCTTGCCCGGAATCAGTATAATTGCTCCGTCCCGTTGTCGCCAGGGACTGATGCAACGGCGGCCCAGGCGGGTATGATGGATTATGCCCCGCGCTCGGGTGGCGGAACTGGCAGACGCGCCGGATTTAGGTTCCGGTTCCGAAAGGAGTGCAGGTTCGAGTCCTGTCCCGAGCAGTGACCGCATTTGCGGTACGCCGTTGCTTAGCGCCGCGGCGTACAAAAAGCTAATGTTTACAGGGCTTTTCTGATTTCTTCCGCACGCCGCCGCACGTTGTCGCCGGCCCTGGCTGCCGCGGTTTTTGCTGCGCCTTTTTTATCCAATCCGGCGGCCTGTGCCAATCCGGCATCCGTAACCTGCAAGTAGTGCTTCATGGCCACCTTCGGCGAATTGCCCGGCCAAGCCGTGACGGTATGGATCAGGAAGTCCTTGACCAGTTTGGTTTCACGGCTGCTGCGAAGATTAATGGATAGTTTTGGCCATAGCGCTACGCCGGCCCGCTTGATAATTCGCAGCAAGTGCGCCCGTTAGCCTGACTTCCCCCTGTCATGAGCGAAAAGCATTGATTTACGGCCTTTCCGCAGTAATGCACTTGCTACATTCAACCCGGTGCCCAAGCTGGCGGCTGGGTAAAGAGTTCCAGTAACCCCAGTTTACCGAGAATGGCATTGAGGTCTCTGGGAACGCGGGTGACCTTGATTTTCAGACTTTTACCGTTCACCTCCAGACGCCCCAGCCGGATGGTCTGTAATTGCCGGAGCAAATTATGCACTTCGATGGTCTGGCCTTTTACCCGCCATTGGGCCCCGAGCTTGGCGCTTAGCCAGTAGGCCAGGAAGCAGATCCGCACATGATTGCGCACGCGATCAGGGCGGTAATGAAATACCGGCCGTACGCGCAAATAATCTTTCAAATGACAGAAGGCGTCTTCAACTTCCTGGAGGTTCTTATAATGTGCGACCACTCCCGCGTCGGGTATCTGTTGGGCCGGGGCATTGGTTCGCAGGAGATAAAGGCCGTCGCGTTGGGCTTCGGCGTGGATTAAATCCTGACGGTGACTCCATTGCAACTGCCCTTTCTCATCCACTGCGTAATTGAAATACTTGTGGGCCTTAAGCCGTTGCAGCATCCGTCCCACCTGACTGGACAGTTTTTGCGCACTGACTTTCTTACGCGACACCGCCGCCTGGAACACATAGGTTTTGCCTTCGGAGCGCATCTTTCCGGCGGCGCGAATAGCGGCTTCGCTGTGATATTCCAGCAGATCGGAGATGTTGTAAACCTCCGCGCGGATAAAACCTTTTTCAAAATCGCTGTGAATCACCCCCGCGGCGCGCGGCGCGACGGTACCCCGCGGAATGGTCCACGCCCGAATTTCCTTCGGGCCGGCGGTAAAAAAGCTCTGCAAGCCCAGCAGGTGATAGGCTTCCCGCGCCACCGTGTCGAGGGCCGGCTCGGCCAAGCCTAAATCTTTGAGCATCTCCGGGCGGTCGGCGGGGGGCAACTCCGTCAGTTCCGCCTCCAGTTTCGCGCATACCGGAACCACCGTGGAGCCTTCCGCCGCGGCGCGCCGCCGCACCGCCTGCGCCAACGGTCCCTGCCCATGCAGATCGGCCTCGTCCACGTTGGCCACGTACAATACTTTTTTGGCAGTCAGCAGACCCAGCCCCCGCACCGAGTCGCGCTCGTGCGGCTTGAGCTTCTCCACCAGGGAACGCACCGGCCGGCCCTTTTGGAGCGCCTCAGCGCAGGATTCCAGCAAGGCCGCCGCCGCTGCCGAATCTTTCGCCCCGGTGCGGGCGAGGCGCCGCTGCTTATCGAGTGATTTTTCCACGGTCTCCAGGTCCGCCAGCATCAACTCCGTGTCGATCGTGTCCATGTCACGCTGCGGCTCCACCTGTGGCTCCACGTGCACCACGTCCCCGCCGGAAAAACACCGCACGACGTGAATAAGGGCGTCCACTTCGCGGATATGCGAAAGAAATTTGTTTCCCAGGCCCTCCCCGCCGCTGGCGCCGCGCACCAGACCGGCAATATCCACCACCTTCAGCAGCGCTGGCACCCGTTTTTCCGTCGGGATAAATTGATTGATCTGCGCCAAGCGGACGTCCGGCACGCTGACCACGCCTACATTCGGATCAATGGTGGCGAAAGGATAATTGGCGACCAGCGCTCCGGCATTGGTCAACGCATTGAACAAGGTGGATTTGCCAACGTTCGGCAGGCCCACAATACCAACTTCCATAGGCGCTTCCTGAAAACCAGGCCCCGGTTATACCCGCGGGAGGCGGGGCCGCCAAACACCGGGCAAAGAAGCCCTCACGCCCGGTATGGTCCATGCGATTTGAAATAACCAGCCGAAGCCGGGACAATTTGGCGTGGACAGGCCGTCGACTGGCCGCGCCGGAACACCGCAAGCAGAGTCTTGGTTGACCGTCCTTGCGGCCCTCGTGCCGAGATGTGATCCCCGGAATACGCTATGGACCATTTTGCCTATCGTCAGGGGCGCCTGTATTGCGAAGCGGTGGCCGTGGAGGACATCGTCCGGGAGGCTGGCACGCCTACGTACATCTATAGCCGCGCGACCTTGACGGAGCATTATCGCCGGATCGCCGCGGCCTTCGCGGCTGTGAATCCCCTGATCTGTTATTCGGTAAAATCCTGCGGCAACCTGGCGATTTTGCGGGTGCTGCGTGAACTGGGCAGCGGTTTTGACGTGGTTTCCGGCGGGGAGTTATTCCGGGCGCTGCAGGCCGGCGGCGAGCCGGGAAAGATAGTATTTGCCGGAGTGGGAAAGACGGATCAGGAAATCAACCAAGCGCTGGCGGCTGACATCGGCTGGTTCAATATCGAAAGTGAAGAGGAGTTCTGGAATCTGGAGCGGCTGGCGGCGGCCCAGGGGCGGACCGCGCGCGGCGCGCTGCGCATCAATCCGGATATTTCCAGCCGGGGTACGCATCGCAAAACGCTCACCGGAAAGAAGGAAACCAAGTTTGGCGTGGATATCGAGCGGGCGGCCGAGTTGTTTGAGCAGGCGAGCGGGGCGTCGCACGCCCGCTTAACCGGCCTGCATCTGCATATCGGCTCGCCGATTCTTTCACCCCAGCCCTATGTGGAGGCCATCGGCAAAGCGCTGGCCTTGATCGAGAAGGTCCGCGGCGGGGGCGTCCTGGTGGACACGCTGGATATCGGGGGCGGATTCGCCGCATTTTATGAGGGCCACGAAGCACCGGCCGCCGTTGATTACGCCGCCGCCATCGTGCCGCTGCTGCAGGGGCGATCGCTGCGTATCATCCTGGAGCCAGGCCGAAGCATTTCCTGCAACGCGGGTATTCTGCTGACGCGCGTGCAGTACACGAAACGGGGCGGCCGCAGAAAATTTGTGATCGTCGATGCCGCCATGAACGATTTGATCCGGCCCACGCTTTACGAAAGCTACCATTTCATCTGGCCGGCCAATCCCGGCCCGGCCCGGGAGCCGGCGAATCGCCTAAGCACGCTGCGCATGTCTGGTGATGAGCAGGTGGACGTGGTAGGCCCGGTCTGCGAGAGCGGCGACTATCTGGCCCGCGATCGTTGGCTGCCGGCGGTTAAACGCGGCGACCTGGTGGCCGTGTTTTCCGCAGGCGCCTACGGGTTCACAATGAGCAGCCAATACAACGCCCGCCCCCGCGCCGCGGAGGTTCTGGTTGAGGGCGGCCACTGGCGCCTCATTCGCCGCCGCGAAACGTACCAGGATCTGATCGCCGGGGAACTTTAAACCGGCGGGCTGCCGCATCCTGCTTAATACCGACTCGTTCTGGTGAGGGCTGCGTATTTTGAACGGATGCGTTTCGGAACGACGTTGGTTGTACCGTAGGTCAAGGTATCGGAAAGCACCGACCTGGCGTAACGGCGGATGTTCGCATGGTGGTCGGCTTTAAGCCGGGCGTATAGCCTCTGCGTCCCTTGCGCGATACGCTCGGCGTGGGCAATGGCCCCATTATGCAAGGCTGCGTGGATGATAACGCGGGCATTGCGGCGGACGATGGGGCTGCGGTGCCGCTTGAGTTTCACGTATTGTCGCCACACGCCTTGCGCCAACTTCTGAGCGTGCGCCACAGAGCCTAACCGAAACGCGGCGTGCATGATGGTATTGGCATTGCGGCGGACGATTCCGCGGGGATGCCGGCGCAGTCGGTCGTAGACCTTCTGGGCGCCTTGGGCCAGCGCCGCTCCGGCGGCGAAGTCCGCCTTGTAGTGAATGACCGTGTTCAGGATAGTCCCGGCGTTATTGCGGACGATCGAACTGCGGTGCCTCGTGAGCCATTGATGCAATTGATGGACGTCGTCGGCAAGCTTTTCGGCTACGGCCAGGTCGCTATAGTTCAAGCCCGTGGCCAGGATCGTTCTGGCGCTGGCGCGGACCACCTCATGCTCGTGGCTTTGCAGCCGCTGCAAAACTTCCAGGATCCGGTCCAGGCTGTACTTGCAGAGGTTTACGCCCGGGCGGGCAAATTTGTTCTCCAAGGCGATTTTAGTTTCCTGGCGCAGATGCTCGCGGAGCTGGGCAAGCGTCTTGGCCATGGCCGCGGTCATTTTGCCGTTGTCCCCGAATCCCGCTGGCTGCCGTGCGATGAGCCGCGCGAAATTGGCGGCCAATTGCCGGTATTCTCTGCTGGAGGCTTCGCCAGGGCGCGATGTTTCCGTTAAAATGTCGTAAATTTCGTCGGCGAAGCGCTGCCGCGGCTTTTTCAAGGCCCCTTTGGGCAGGGGATGGACCCGTAAGGACAAATAGTCCGTCAGGTTGGGGGCGACGGAAGCCGACGCCGGCTGCGGAGATTGGCGGTTGTTCATGTACTGGTTCGCTTTCACAGAGCGGTCGGCATGACCCTTGGCGGCGAGAGCGGGACCGACAGCGGCGCGAGGCTCGCATGGCCAAGGCGGAAAGCGAACTCAAGCGAATGGCGGCGGTGTCGCGTAAGAAAGTCAGTGCGCAAAAACTGTCCAGTCAGGTG
>JAJZKJ010000206.1 GCA_021804195.1 Acidobacteriota bacterium | reverse complement strand
TAGCTTTGCCCGTTGCTGTCGGTGGCCGTTGTTTCGCCGGTAGCTGTGCTGGTGATGCTGGCGTTGCGGCCAATGTACGCTTTTGTGGTGTCGTTTATGTCAAATAAATCCACCGCGCCCGCCAAGGCTGTTGAGCTTGAGCTGCCCGAACCGCTGCCGCCGGCTGAACTGCCGCTTGCCGACGCCCCGGCATAACTTGTAAACACCTGCCCCTCAGCTCCCAGATTGCCGTTGAGCTTGCCCTGATATGACTGCAGGCCGCTCGTAATGCTGCTGAAACCAGACCATTGGTTCCATGTAACCGTCGCCGGCACATAGGTGTAGGCATTGATACCCACATTGGCGGCGGTAATGTTGACGCCGTCACCGACATAAGCCTCAGTGGTGTTGTAGTGAAAGCCTAGCGCTATGGCGGCGGTTACCGCAATTTGATTGCCCGATTGGGTCTGGCCATTTTGCTGCTTTTCGGCCTCGGCGGCGGAGTTGGCATCGGCGTAATCTTGTACACCGGTAATGCTCGTGTCGGCATGCACTGTCACGTTGCCGGAAGCTTTAATCGTGGGCGCTGTGTTGCTGGTGTTGCTCGAGTCGGTTGCGATATCGGCGGTGGCCCCCTGATGCACCACAGCTACGCTTACTGATGCGCCTACCTGTATGTTGCTGCTGCTGCCGCCCGATCCGCTGTCGGTGGCCACCGACCCTGCCGCCGAGGAGGCCGTCGAGGTTAAATATTGCGAGAGATAATCAAATACACTGTTATTATCCGAAAGAAAATTCGACGCTGAGATACTGGAACCCGCGCCCGCTGAGCTCCAGTTCGTCTCCTGACTGGTAATATCGGCTGCAAGCACCTGAACGTTGCCGACGGGAGTGTTCTGCGTGCCCAGGTTGGCGCCCAAAAATGCACTCGCATTGGTGTTAAGCACGCTGATGGCCGCCGCTATCCCCACATTGCCGCTGGAAGTTGATGTTGAAAATGCCTGCACCGTAAAAGCATTGTTGTTGTTGGCCACCACCGAAACATTGGCCGCGTTGGGGGTGTTGATGACCGCCCCGCCCGCCACACTCGCTGTGGATTGAATATTTGCCTGCCCATACGCCAGCGCTGCTGCAAATTTTTGAAACGACGCATTCGATACGCTGTACGCGGTAATGTTGAGAGTATCATTATTAATCGCCGAGACGTTCAGGCTCGTGTCGGCGGTGATGTGCGCGCCGCTCGCCACCGTAGCCGTGGCCGTTCCGCTGACATCGCCATACAGCACCGGCGCCTCAACATGGCTCGAGTTGTTAAAACTCGATAGCTCCGTGGTTTGTGCCGTGGCATTGATTGCCCCGCCCACCAGCACCGCCGTGGAGCCAATCGTTACCGTTGCGCTACCTGTGGTCTGTACCGCCGGCAACGGAACTGCATCCACGCCTCCGAAAATGTTGGATAGCGCATAGCTCGTCACGCTCTGGCTGCTGTCAAGAAAATCAAACTTGGCCGAAGCGTTGGCATTGAGGGTTATGTCGCCGCCCGCGATGCCGCCGTTAATGGTGATGCCCGTGGTGGAACTGCTGAAATCGGCCGATTGCGATTGGATGGATTCAAGGTCTACCGCGCCGCCCGAAGCCACCGTGTTGGCGGATGTTTGGGTGTTGATGCTGGCACCCTGCGGCAGCGTAATGGCGCCGGCGGCATCCACCGTTAGCGAACCGCCATTGGTGCTGATCGAACCCAACGTGACCGTGCCGCTGGAGCCGGTATCGCTGCCGGTGGGCGAGGTAATACCCGCATGCAGGACCACTGCGCCGCCGCCGGTTTCGATGCTGCTGCCGGCGTTAAAAATAATGTTCCCCGTTCCATTGGCGGGTGAGCTGCCGCTGTTGGTTCCGGCTTCGAGCGTCAGCGTGCCGGTTTTAAGCGTTGCTGCGAGGTTAAGGTCTGTCGCATCCCCTGCCGAGTCGCCAATGGTAATCGCGTCGGAGGCCTGCAGGGTAATGTTGGTGTCGCCCAGGGCCTGAAGTTCCGCCACACTTACAGTGCTGGTGGTGGACGAGGCATCCTGCGAATACGGTAACTGCGGCGCAGAACTGCCCAGGGTTTCATCGCCGGGTGAGGAGTTGCTGACAATGTAAAGATCCGTTGGATCTAAAAGCAGTGTACCCATCGCGCCGCGCGGCGCGGTGGTATTGACCGCTCCCAGCATGGCCAAACCCTGCCGGGCCGATACTTCAACAAACCCGCCATTGCCGCCCTGAGGCCCGCCTCTGGCGTTAATCGTTCCGGCAAAGGTGGTGCCGTTGTCGCTCCAAAGCACCACATGGCCGCCATTGCCGTGGTCAGTGGCATTGGCCGAAATTTGCGCTCCCGGCGCAACGGTTACCAGCCGAGCCGCCGCCATTGCGCCTGGCGCGTGCGGGCCCCCGCCGATAAAGATGTTGCCGCCCCCGTTCGCCCCCGATGCATCCACCCGGGCCGAGGCCGTAAGTTCTACCTGCCTGCCGGTGATGGCCACCGTGCCGCCCACTGCGCCGCCGGCGTGGAGCTTGCCGGCCACCTGCACGCTCTGCGCACCGACGATGTTGATCACGCCATTGGCATCCACCACCTGCGAACCCTGCTGTAGCCCCTGCGTGTTGACGGTGGCGTTAAAAAACGCCTTCTGCAGGCGCGCCGCATCGGCGACGTTCAACGTTGCCGCCCGCGCAACAATTACGTTGGCCGCATCCAAATTAACCGCCGAGGCCGCGCTGATTCTGCCCGCGATAACCACCGAGCCATCATGCGACAGCGGGGCCGTGCCCGAAAGCAACTGGCTTGCGGCGGCCGGGTCTATCTTGCCGGCCTGATTAAGCAAGGTGTTCATGAAACTGGCCGAAGCACTGATGGCTGTAAGCGAGCCAACGTTGACGGTCCCGCCCGCGCCTACAATCATCCCCTGCGGGTCCACAAACACCACGTTGCCGCCGATATGGCCGCCATCCAGGCTGTTAAGCACACCGTTAATCAGAACCGGCGAGTCCCATACCAAATTGACCAGGTGTGAAGCGCCGGTCGGCACCACCAGATTCACCGTATGACCTGAGCCTACGGTAAAGTTGCCAAACGAATTAAACGCGTCGCCGCCCGCGATGGTGCGTGTGGTGATGGTGGTGGTATTGCCGTTGTTTTGCAGTTGGGTTTGCGTGCGTCCGTCGGGTGTTATGAAATTGCTGCCGGCCCATGCAGCGACGGTCGAGCCAAAGGTGGCAGCACTCGCAGCCGCTGCCAGGCGGGCCGCTCGATTAAACCGGGTACGTCGGGTTGCGGATCGCAAAAGAACCGTCGCAAATTGCATGGAAACATTCCTCTCAAAGCGCATCGCCCAACCATGTTTGGCTCAGCTGCAACCTTGCAGGCTCCTTGAGCCAAAACGTGTGCCTAGTCCTGCAGGTTCACCTGATGACAGTTCAGCTGCGGGCCAATTGTTTTAGTTTCTCTCGCTCCATACTCTCCGCGCCTGACCTTACTTACGCCGCCAGTTTAAGGCGGTTGTGCAGCGCCACAACGTTGGCCAGCGACAGCAGGTGCGCGTAGATTGAGCCTAGCATGCCGTTTTTCAGCATCGCCGCCGCGTCGGCTTCAGGCAGCGAGCGGAGTTTTTCTTCGTCCACCGTCCAAAAGCCTGTGAGATTAAATGTTTTGCCGGATTGATCTTTTATCTGCAGAGATTTGCTTACCAGCAGGTTCAGCCGCCGCAGTTCCTGCATCAGCAGTTGCGTGCGCTGCATTTGGGCCTGGTAATCGGCGAGAAACTTGACGACTTCCTTGAAATAAGCTGTCTGCTCGCCTTGTTCGGTAAACAGCGCTTCGCCCTGGTCCGGTTGCAGCAGCGGGCTTTGGGTGTCAATCATCACGGTGAAGTTGTCGGGCTTGGCCTGCCCCAGCACAAACGGGTACCGCCGAATAAACGCCGGAACATACCGCCCCTGCCATTTGCCGTCAGAACCCACAAAAAGATTCTCCCGGTCGCGCACGCCCAAAAGAGCCGCGGGCATGAGAGTTTCGACGCTAGGCCCAGCAAACACAATAGGAAACTCAAGTGCCGCAGGCCCAAACTCAACCACTGCCAGCGGCACCGAGTTGGTGGTCTTGGCAAACGCCAAACTTGCCGCCTGGGTGTTTATTTTGAGATGCCGATGCTTCTGCGAATCCAGCGGTTCGGGTGTATTGTAAAACAGTACCTGTGCCATGTTGTTCCTCATAGGGTCAGACTATCAGGCCCATGCCTGTAAATATGTTTTGCATGCCGCAAGTTCACCACAGTAGATTATGCTTGCAGGCCGGGAGCGAGTCAATCTGAAAATGTGCAAAAAGCAATTGCCGCAAAATCCCGCGGCCTGTCGTCCGGTAAAATCTCGGCCCCTCGCTTAGCCGCGCCTAAAAAATATGTTTGGCCCAATGTAAAATGCTGTGTGTCAGCGAGGCGTGCAGGCCGGCAATAGCGGTATACACACCCACGAGCGAGGTCGCCGCCATCGTGGCCACAACCAGCCACAGATACCAGCCGCGCATCTTCCATTTTTCCGGCAATGCAATAATCGCCAGCGCCAGCAACAGCCCCAGCACAATAGGCAGCAGCAGCGCATTCATCACTTCAACGCCGATGGTTAAGTGCACCAGGTTTATGCCCGAAAGCACAATGCCGGCTCCGGCCAGCAGGCACACGACATAAACGCCGTAAAACCAGGGCGCTTCAAACGGATGCAGCGCCAGCGAATGTTTATAGCCGGTGACCTCGCCCAATCCCCAGGCCGCCGTCAGCGACACCACGATGGTCGCCACCAGAGCCGCGCCGAGCATACCCAGGGCAAAGAGCAATTTGCCCCAGAACTCGCCCAAACCCGGCGTAATGGCGCCGGCAATTTGTTGTACGGTGTTGAGCGACGCATGCGGGTTGGCCTTGCCGATGGTTGACGCGGTCAGAATAAGCACCGCGCCCATGATAACCTGCGTAATCACCGCGCCGATGGCTGTGTCCAGCCGTGCCGGGCGAACGTGTTGCAGGCCAAGCCCCTTATCCACGACGGCCGACTGCTGATAAAACACCATCCACGGCATGATGACAGCGCCGACATTGCTGGCCAGCAGAAACAGGTAATCGCTGTTGTGCCATGGCTGCGAGCGTGCTCCGGCAATAATTTCGCCGCCGGAAGGG
>JAJZKJ010000205.1 GCA_021804195.1 Acidobacteriota bacterium | reverse complement strand
GTGGTCAACGCCAGGCCGGTGTTGTCGCTCAGGGGAAACACGGTCTGCACCAGGCCTTTGCCAAAAGTGGTCTGGCCGACCACCAGGGCGCGGTCATGATCCTGCAGGGCGCCGGTGACAATTTCAGCGGCGCTGGCGGTGTCGTTGTTGACCAGCAACACCATCGGATAGTTGAAGCCGTGATTGCCGTGCAGCGCGGTATAGACCTGCTCGGGTGAGTTGCGGCCATGATGGCTGACGATCACCTGGCCTTTGGCCAGAAACATGTCCGCGACCTTGACCGCCTGATCGAGCAGCCCGCCGGGGTTGTTGCGCAAATCGAGCACCAGGCCTTTTAAATGCGCCGGCCCGCCCAGTTGCTGCAAGGCCTTGACCAGATCGCGATGGGTGCTGGCGGAAAAACCGGAGGTGCCGTTGCCCAGGTGAATGAAGCCGATGCCGGGAGCAAGTTGAAAAGCGCAGGTTACCGTGCTGTCATGCACGGCGGCGCGGGTCACGCTGAAGTTCAGGGGATGGGAATGGCCTTCCCGCATCACCGCGATGCGAACTACGGTCCCTTTGGGGCCTTTCAGCAGATCGGCGATCTGATTGGTGTTGAGTCCCTGGGCGGACTGGCCATTGATGCCCACAATCACGTCGCCGGGGCGCAGGCCGGCGCGATAGGCCGGCGAGCCGACAAACGGAAGCCAGATCACGGTATGGCTGCCTTGGCCGCGAATTTCCATGCCCACACCGTAATAATGCGAGCTTTGCTCCTCTTCCATGCGGGCAAATTCGCGGGGACCGAAAAAGGTGGAGTGGGGATCGAGGGTGCGCAGCATGCCGGGAATGGCGCCGTCAAAGATGGCGCGCGATGGCTTGACCGGGCCGGCATAGTTTTGGGCGACAATGCTGTACACTTCGGCGAAACGGCGCAGATCGCGGTGCACGGGATTGCCGTGGTTTTGTGGCCGGCCGTTGGCCAGCCGGGGTCCCACCGTGCCGCCCACCCAGGCGCACAACCCAAGAAACAGCGGAATGGTAAGCAAGGAGGTGAATTTTTTCATGCGCTGCGCCAGTTGATGCCAGTATATCAGCCGCCCGTATGCGGGGATGCCTGCGGCCGGGGGTGGCGGCTGAATTCAACCGTGACGCGGTCGCCGGGCATGAGATGGGTGCCGGCGGCCGGAGATTGCGCACGGGCCAGCCCGCTGCCATACAATCGCGGCACTAAGTTGTACCGGGCGCAGTAGGCCGCCACCTGGCCCACCGTCTGGCCGGCAAAATCCGGCAGGGCGGGACCTCCGCTGTAGTCCACCACCACAGTGGAACTGGATGGGGCCGTCTGCGCTGCCCCCCAGCTGGCGGGCAGCGCTGCCTGGGCTTCCCGGGCAAAAATGTCGGGCGGTCTGACCGGTTTCGGCGGCAAGCCTTTTCCCGCCTGGCTTAACTCATATCCCGATGGGCTGGCCGGAAGACTGAACGGCTCATCATGCGGAATGCCCAGATACGGCAGAATCCGCTCGGCGATGCGGCGGAAAACCGGCGCGGCTACAGTGCCGCCGTCATGCAATCCGATCGGATCATCCAGCTCCACGAGAATGGTAATTTCCGGCTTGCTCAAGGGCACCACGCCGCCGAAGGACGCCACGTAGCTATTGGCGGCGTATACGTCGGTGCCGGGCAGAACCATCTGCGCGGTCCCGGTTTTCCCTCCCACGCTGTAACCATTCAAGCGTGCTTCCCAGCCGGTTTCCGGAAGCGGGTTGATGACCTGACCCATCATGGCGCGCATTTCCGCCGAAACTCGCGCGCTGATCACCCGCCGGGCGGGCGAGGGTTGGAAAGGCGGCAACACGGCGGGCGGATCGCCATGAAAGCGATTGCGGATGAGCTTGGGACGGCGGTAGAGGCCGCCATCGGCCACCGTTGTGATCATGGCCGCAACCTGCAGCGGAGTGACCGCGATTTCCTGGCCCATGCTGAGCGAGCCAATGGACATGCCGCTCCATTGGCTGGGCGGGCGCAGAATGCCGGCCGACTCGCCGGGCAATCCGATGCCGACCCGGCGGCCGAAGCCGTAGGCGCGGATATAGTGATAGAAACGGCGCGGGCCCAGCCGCAAGCCCATTTTGATGGCGCCCACGTCGCTCGATTCGGCCAGGATTTGGGTCACGCTCAACAGACCGAATTTGGCGTGATCGTAGATGGTGACCCCGCCCACATTGATCGAACCCATCTGGCAGTTCACGATGGTCTGCGGGGTGGCCAGCCCCTGCTGTAAAGCGGCCGACAGGGTCACCAACTTAAAGACCGAGCCGGGTTCATAGACGTCGCTGACCACCCCATCCTGCAGGGCGCGAGACGAGGCGCGGGCAAAATGGTTGGGATTGAAATTGGGCGCGCTGGCCAGCGCCAGCAGCGCGCCATCACGGCGCTCCACCACCACCGTGCCGCGGCGCGCATGGCTGATGCGCATCTCATGATCCAGTTCTTTTTGCGCGATGTACTGAACATACTGGTCAATCGTGAGGACATAGCTTTCCCCGCTATGGGGCGGACGTTCGATGATGTTGGCGACCCGGCCATGGGCATCCACTTCCACCAGTTCACGGCCGGGTTTGCCGGCGAGACTGCGGTTGAGACTGTATTCGAGACCGCCCAGACCGTTGCCGTCGAGACCGACATAGCCTAGGACCTGCGCCGCCAGCCGGCCCTTGGGATAAAAACGGCGGCTCTCTTTTTCGAACTCAATGCCGGGCAGATGCAGGGCGCGGATCTGACTGGACTGGGCGGCGGGAATCTGCCGTGCAACCCAGCAGAAATCCTGGGCCGCGCGCCAGTGGCGGCGCATCTCGGCGGCGGAAATGTGCAGAATGGTGGCTAATTGCCGGGACTCGGCGCGGGGATGGACCACCCGGCCGGGCACCGCAAAGACCGATTCCACCGGCAGGCTGAGGGCCAACGGATGCAGCCGGCGGTCATAAATAACGCCGCGCCGCGGCCGCACCCGGATCAGGCGCGATTGCTGATTGCGGGCGCGCCGGCGCAAATGGGAATAATCGAGGACCTGTAATCGGAACAGGCGTGCCCAGATCACGCCGCCCCAGAGCAGCAAGAGACCATGCAGAAAAAATATCCGCCGCCGAGATCCGGTAGCCGCCATAAATTTGGAGCAACTTTACTGGCCGCCCACTCCGCGATGGCGGCGAACGGGCGGGGCGGGTATGCGGAACTCAGCCAGAACGGGCGCGGCCGACCCGCCGGCCGGCTCCAACGGCAGCACCTGGCCGGGTTGCGGCGAAGCCAGCCCCAGTTCCTGCCGGGCCACCGTGTAAATGCGCATGGGGTCGCGCAGGGAAGCCTGTTCCAGCCGCAGCCCCTGGTTCCAGGCGCGCAAATTCTGCGCCTGCTGATCCAGGCGGGCAATGGAATAGCCGAGGTGCACGATCTGAAATCTCTGCCAGCCGTAGCCTAATAACAAAAGGAACACCAGCGAGGCGCAGGCGGCCAGCGCCAGCAATTCGCGGGACCGGCGGGGATCGGCGACGCGCCGCAGGCGGGAATTATCAATTTGCTGGGCAAAGTAAATGGTCGTGGGCATATGCCTCCACCGTGCGCAGGCTCATTCCAATCGTTCGACGGCCCGCAGCCGGGCGCTGCGGGCGCGCGGATTGCGGGCGATTTCCCCGGGCGCGGGACGCACCACATGGGGCGTCAACAGGCGCCAGTGGCCGGCTTGCGCGCCGGCGCGAAAGGCTTCCTTCACCGGCCGGTCTTCGAGAGAATGAAAGGCGATCACCACCGCGCGCCCTCCGGGGCGCAAATTGGCGGGCAGATCGCGCAGACAGACGGCCAAATCGTCCAATTCGGAGTTGACGAGAATGCGCAGGGCTTGAAAGGTGCGCGTCGCGGGATGCAGGAGCTTGCCGGACTTCCCCGCCGGATGCCGGGAGGATTTCATTGGCCGGGCCGCGGCCGCTATCACATCCGCCAGTTGCCTGGTGGAGTGCAGCGGCCGCGCCCGGACAATGGCTCTGGCGATTCTCCGCGACCTCCTTTCCTCTCCGAATTGGTAAATCCAATCGGCCAGCTCGCGCTCGCCGGATTGGTTCACCACTTGTTCCGCCGTCAGGGGCTGGCGCGGGTCCATCCGCATATCCAGCGGCCCATCGGCCAGAAAACTGAAACCCCGATCGGGAGCGGTTAATTGCAGTGAACTCACTCCCAGATCGAGCAATAAGCCATCGGCCGGGCCGTGCGCCAGTTCGCGCATGATCCCGGATAATTCGGCAAAACTGGCCTGCCGCAGCTCGATGCGCGGCCATCGGCCGGATTCGTCCGGATGCGGCCGTAGATGCGGGGCGGCCCGCTCCAGCGCCTGCGGGTCTTTGTCGAGACACAGCAGCACGCCATCCCGGCCCAGTTGGGCGGCAATGGCACGGGCATGCCCGCCCAGTCCGGTGGTGCCATCCACGTAAAACCCGCCGGGGCGCGGAGCCAGATATTGCAGCGCCTCGGCCGGCATCACGGGAATATGCTCCGCGGCCCGTTCGCGCGGGGCATCCCAATCGCCGGTTTGATGGCCGGAGGACATGCATGTCAAATTCCCAGATCGGCCAGCGCCTGCTTGTCTTCATCGGTGAAGGGCTTGGCTTTCATTTCGCCCAGCAGACGCTCTTGATTCCAGACTTCCAGATAGCGCAGGTAGCCCATGACGGTCACATCGCCCCGCATCTCGGCGGCTTCGCGGAGCACCGCGGGGATGAGGACGCGGCCCTGAGCATCCATTTCAACCACCTGGCCGTAGTAGTTGGTGCGGCGCAGCAGCTTTTCCCGCAGAGGGTGCAGGCTGGCCAGACCCGCCAGTCTTTCCTCAGTCTTTTCCCATTCCGGCATAGGGAAGATGCGCGCGTTCAAACCATCAAAGGAGGTGATGTAATATTTGCCGCCGGGATAGCCGAGATCGAGATGGGCGCGGAACTCCGTGGGAACCTTGAGTCTTCCCTTTTCGTCAACCCGGGCTGAATAACTGCCGCGCAGCATGTTCGTCCAATCTCCGCTATATTAACCCACTTCAAGCCACTTTTTACCACTCCTGACCACATAATAAGCGTGAAAATAGTTCTGTCAAGTATTTTTTGAAGATTATCGGACTAAAATTCAGGGCGCACTAAAGGCACTACGGAAATGCTTGGCCGCATCGTCTCCCGCGACA
>JAJZKJ010000204.1 GCA_021804195.1 Acidobacteriota bacterium | reverse complement strand
ACTCTACGCCTTCTACTATTTCGGGCACGGAGCAGCATTGGGCTACCTGGTCCCCGGCAACAAATTCAGATCGATGCTGGTTGCACCGGCACGCTACACCGCTTACGGCATAGCGCTCATGGCGCTCTACGCGTGCAGTAGCGCCGCCCCGCAAAACCCCACCCAACCGGAACCCATAAGGTACGTTGGCGCAAACGGGGCTCCGGCCTCTATTCTCACGTCCCAGCCCGGTGGCACGGAATGGCGGCTCAACGTCGCGCCCGGCGGTAAGTTCGGCGGGTACACGGCGGCTGTAAATATATTCGACGAGGGCTGGTTCTGGTCCTCGTGGGGGGGGCTTGCAGCCTCTCGGCGAACCCATCTCGGTGCATCCGTGAAAATGGAGGTCATCCCGTGTGGACGATTTATCTACCTATGCGCCGGTTGGGTACCAGCCAAGCGCGGGTTCTCGCTGAATGGATTGGCATCCTTTTATACGTCGTCTTCGGCAGGGTTGTGCTCGGGGGTGACGGCGTGAACCCCTCGGGTCTCATGCAGAGATCGCTTTGTGTGGCGGCGGCCCTTGTCGCCGGTGCAGCGCTTCTCGCGCCGGGCGGCATCATTGAACCGGCCCGACGGCTGGCAGCGGCCGAGGGTGCGCGCGAGCGGACGATAGCCGTCCTATGGATACTTTGGCATCTGGTTGCCCTCGCGGTTTTGGCATGGGGATTCTTTCAGATGGCGGCACCAGCGTGGTGCATTGGCAGCGGGCTTTATGGCAGCGATATTTAGGTACCCCGTCGCGTTAAGCGCCGCATCCAGATGGAAATACGGAGGCCCAATGAGCAAGGAAAACCGGAGCGAGCACGGAGTTCGGCGCGGCACTTGGGCGATTGCGGCCTATGGATTTTGGGTTCTGTTTCTCCTGGGCGGCCTTGGCCTCAACGCGACCAACGTGAAGTCGCTTGGTGGCGGTCTCCCGAAGCGGATCATGCCCTGCCGGGTCATCCGCCAGCATGGGTACACGCTCGAGTGGCCGCTGCTCAAAATAGATTCGGTCGATGTTCTTGGGCCGCCGGAGGTTGGGCGCGCCCGCGTTCCGGTCGGCTGGTTTCATCTCGGTGCCCGCGGGGTTACGCGCAGCCTTTCGGGGGTCCGGCTTCTAAGGCCGGGAAGCGCGGTCAGGGTAGTGTGGTTATGGGGACGGTGGAGGTGGCTGGCGGAGGCGCGCGCGTGGCTTCTGATATTGGGGGCGGCCGTGTGTTTTGTTTCGCTGGTGCTTGCTTTGGTGCTTGGCAGGGCAGTGCGCGATAAGTCCGCCGGCCGCATGGTCGAAATAGAAGATTTGCCAGCGAACCGCCTCGGCATGGCGCGCGTACAACTGAGATTTGGCTTGGTCGGCCACATCGCGCTTGCTGGCTTGGCGCTCGGCACCTTGGGCGCGGCGGCGATCGCTGTTTACACCATATCCGCCGGCAACTTGGAGCCAGCGCTGCTGCCGCTGCCCATGTTGACGGGTGCGGGCGGCTCAACGCTGGCCCTCCTCGCGATGATTATTTTCCAGTGGGGCCGCGGAGCGTCGGAAATGCCGCAGGAAGCGAGAACGGCTCGCGAGCAGTAAGCACCCGCAGCGGAGGGAATAATTGGGCCGGGTGGACAGCCAAAGAGTCGCGCCAAACGCCGAGCAGGCGCGGTTTTCCGCGGGGAGCGGCAATTGCGGCCACCTTGGGCGGAACGCGGCCGACGGGAATAATCCGCCAATGTGCCGTCCGCATTGCTATATTCCGTGAACAAATCCGAATTATTATGGTCGGTATAATGGCCGCCGTTAATGAAAAAATAATCCGGCCGAAAGCTGATACGGCCGGCACCACCATCGCCAATCAGGTGAAAAACATTTACAGCGGCGTCGGCCAGCTTGCCTTCCAATATCCGGGCGCAGACATTTATTCCGTGCCCCCCTTGGGGCGCGGCTGTCCGCACGCTTGGGCGTAGCGGGAAGGTCCCGGGAAGCGCTGCCGATTGTCTGTCTTGGGGCGATTTCAACTCCGCCTGAAAAAATTGCCACATCTCCATTTACCGGCGCTCACGATGGTTTGCTTGCGGTAATCGCCATGCTGTCGGACAATTACATCTGTGGACGGCTGGCGTAATGGACGCCGGAGATTGACCTGGGAGCCTGTCCAAGCGCAAAGGATGGCGCCTGATGCGTCGAACAAAAACCGTTCCCCGTATATTCGCTCTGCCGGTGATATTCGGTGCCGGCATCATAAGCTGGGTGGTATTACTTATTTCCTTGGCGATTATTGCGCTGGTGGTGCTGGCACCGGCGGCTCAATCTTTGCGGCAGGTCCGCCAGCGGGAGCATTCCCTCCGGGCTACGCTGGCATTGATGAAGGAAAAAATTGCCATCCAAAAGCAATTTATTACCTTGGTCGAACATGACAAACGCATGATGCAGCGTCTGGCCGCCCGCCAGATGGATATTATCACGCCCGGCGAAAAGGTTCTGCCGCTTGCGGGCATGACCGCTCCGCGCGATGTGCAAAGCCTCATAGCCCGCGCGCTCAAACGCGTGCCCCCACGCCCCGTTCCCCCGTTGCCCTGGTATGACGGTGTAGCGCTTTACCGGCCATTGCGAATTCCAATGGTCATAGCGGCATTGATGGGCTTGGCGTTTGCCTTTTTAGTTGATGTCCGCCGCCGGGATTGACTCCCGCAATTTTTCTTTCACGCATGCAGGCAGGCCCCCCACCGATTGAACGGCTACCGAGTCGAGGCCATCTACCGTACCGCGGATTTATTTGGCTTTGGCAATAATATCTGCCTGCTTGGCGAGGGCCAGCGCCAGGTGTTTCAGAAGCCGACTGCTTTCCGTATGGGCCGCCATCGTCAATGCATGGGCCGCGGCCGTGCCCGCACTGCCGTGGCTTGCCGAATCATAAAGCCGCAGATAGGCAAAAACCCGCACACGTTTGGAGGGCGAATGGACTAAGGCAGCCAGCCCATCTGAAAGCTTTTGCGGCAGGCCTTTAAGCGGTGCAAGCCGCAGCACCCAAGCCTGGATATCCACATCATCCGAGTCGTTGATTACCTGTTGCAGCGTCTTTTCTATCAGCGCCATGGACTGCGCGGCCTTGTGATGGCCGGTAGCCGTAGCATGGGCTGCCTTGATCAATGCGGGTAGATGGTTAACCAAAATGCCCGCAGCCAGCATGCGATTGGCGGTTGAAAATGAGGGCAACTTCTCGGCCAGCATCGTCAAATTTGACGGCATATCGGGTGGCAATCCATTGACGTTGAAATAACCGGCCGAAAGCGCCTGACCACCAAGCCCCGGGAATACCTTATTGTGCTCGATGATCGGATTGGTGATAAATTCAATTCGGCCCCCAAGCATCGACATGGGGTGCTGCTGCAAAATCGCCCGCAGCAGCCCCTGATCCAACCGGTACCGCACCTCAAGCGTGGCGTTGGAATCCAAACTGAATATCTGCGGGTTTGAATCGACGGCATATGTACCGAGATTCTGATCGGTCAGCCCCTCCAGCCTTGCCACCATCGCCACGTTGGTCGTAATGGCGGATGTCGGCCCCACCGCCAGCGTGAACGGAGACGCATTGTAGTAATCGACACGGGCATACATCGGCTCACCCGAATGGCTGGTGCGATGAATAAGATGAACCGATTCCAAAAGCACACGTTCAGGATGTGCCAGTACGTGGAGCATCTCCTTCGGGTAGGCGCTGGCAAGTTTGGCAATTTTTGCCGCACCCGCCGGCGGCTGCAATTTGATGTCCAGATGACGGGCTTCGTTATAGGTTTGCAGTGCGATGAGGGTAGTGGGGGCCTTAACCCAAAGGGTATCCAATAATCGGGCGGCATGGTGCAGATGTCCGCTTTGCGCCAAAAGACGCGCCAAGCCGATTTGGGCGTAGGGATCGGTTTTAGCGGCTTTGAATTTTGCCAGTGCCGCACCGGTGTAAAGTTCGCGCATCAGTTGCCAACCGTGAATCCGCAGGTACACGGGGCTTTTACCGCCAAGCAGTTTTTCAAGTCCCGCAACCTGTGCATTGATGTCCGGCGGCAGCTTAGGTGCGTACAGCACTTTGAGCCAGAGCAAATCCGCCTTTAGTTCCGGCGAATGGTTCCCCTTGATGGCTTTTCTGATGCGTGCTTCGAGCCGTTTCAGCAGCAGCCCTGACAGATTGCCGCTGGCTGTGTGACCTTTGCAAATGGCGGCCAGTGCCAGGGAAAGTGTGCCGGCGGTGGGATGGCGCAGTGCAGTGAGCTCGCTCAGGTAGGCGTGGGCTTCCTGCGATTTTCCCCCCATCTGCCAAAACGCCGCCAAATCTCCCGCAAAGCCCGGGCTCAATTTTTCCCGCGCGCGTTGAAACTGCTGAATACTTTGGTTGGCCCACGCCGCTGCCATCGCATAAAGACGATTCGATGCGAGTATCCTCGCCCCGGACTTTAAAAGTGCCGGCTGGTAAGGATCGCATTCCAGCGCCTTGGTGATGATATACATTCGCTGCACGGGCTGGGCATGAGTTTTGGTCAGCCCGGCCAGAATCAAATCCCACGCATTGACGTTGGCATTGTCAAGCTCAACCGCCTTGATGAAATAGGCGGCAGCTTTATTCTTCCGTGCCTCAACCATGTACAGTTCGCCGAGCCGCAGCGCAATCATGCTGCCTAGCTGTTTACTCCCGCCGTGTGTTTTAAATGCCGTTTTATAAATGGAAATTCGGCCATCTACGGTCTGTTTGGCCCCCGCCAGCGCATCGAGCAGTTTTAACTGTGCGGCCAGATCATTGGGATCAAGTTTACAGAGCGTTAAAAGGGCCTTGACACGCAGTGCGGGCTTATCTATCGATTGTGCCGCCTCGGCCAGCAGCCGGTAGCCGGTGGCCGACTTTGGATTCAGTCGGACCGCCATCCCCAGCAGGTATTGGGCAATTGTGGCCGCCCGCTGCGGCGCGATGGTGGTGTTACGTCCAATATTCCGTGCGTCATCAATCAGTTGATCGGCCAGACGTGTTCGTCCACCGCCGGCTGCAACTGCCATTTTGCCGGTTCCCAGCACCGACGCGCCCACCAAAATACACGTTGTGAGCCAACGCCTGTTACACCCTTTTGTCGGCATCATCCCGAGCACCCTAATTTAGACGAGCAACATGTCAACATTATCCCGGTTCTTACCTATGCCCCGTTAAAGAAGGCCGATAACCGTTTTCAGCTGCGCCATC
>JAJZKJ010000203.1 GCA_021804195.1 Acidobacteriota bacterium | reverse complement strand
GAGGGCATAGACGCCATCCCTGTCATGAATGTAGCTGCGGATAATGTGTTTGTATTCCTCAAGCGCCTTTGAATCAAATCTTTCCAGCATCTGGCAGACAAGTTGTTTCCCACGATTGCGTGGCATATCTGCTCCTTAAGAAGAGCTTTTTTTCGTATGCGTACAGGGACAGCCATTTATTTGGCGCGAACGTTCGCAAGCATTATATTGTTTTCCATGCTTCGACTCGCCCGCATTGTCGTCCCCGACGCAGCCCATCATGTTACCCAGCGCAGGAACAATCGTCACGGCCCGCTTGCCGGCCGTGTCAAATATTGTGTGTAATATCCCGAAAATTCCGTTTGATTTCGCGGGAGATCGCCGCCGCGGTGATGCGCCCGGCTTTCGTGGCCAGCGCCAATACGTTCGCCACTTCCAGTGACCAATGTCCCGGGACGGCCGCAGGGCGCCCGCCCAGGCTTTCCAGCAGCGATTCGGTTCGCGCGGTGCACTCATCGTCAAAGCACCATGCCATAGTAATGGACGTGTCGAAAACCCACTCCATTACGGGCTCCCCCGCTGGATCAGATCCTTGATTTTCAATCCACCGAGCGTGACGCCTTTACGAGTTTTCCGCCATTTGGCAATGGCGCCGGCGGCGTTCGGTCTGGTTGCCCCGGGCGGGACGGGCGACAAAATTGCCACGTCCTTGCCATGTCGGGTGATGACCACACTTTCGCCGGCCTCGACCTGCTCCAGAAGGCGGGGCAGATGTGTCTTGGCTTCATAGGCTCCGACTTTAAACATATTCTGACTCCGTGTAGACCAGTCTGAACTAGTCTATCCAGACACTCCCATCCCGTCAAAACTGATAAAGAGGGGGGCTGTGTCAAATATTGTGTGTAATATTCCGAAAATTCCGTTTGATTTCGCGGGAGATCGCCGCCGCGGGGATCACCCGGCGCATAAAATATGCCGTGCGGATCCATTCGCGTACGGACCATGCGAGTGTCCTTCGGCGCGCCACGAACGGGCGGGTCGGCGGCGCCGGCCTCCGGCGGCGGGCGGGGGCGGATCGGGCCCCGCCCGGTTCATCCTCCCAGTTCCTGGTGATAGCGGCGCATCAGTTCGGCGCGTGAAAGCAATCCCAGCAGGGCAGGCGGTTTACCGGTCGAAACGACGTCATCCACAACCGCCAGGCGGGCTACTTCATGCCGGGCGAACATGGCCAGGGCCACATCCAACGTATCGTGTAATTTCACCGGAGGCACGTCGGTCCGCAGCAACTCGCCCACCAGCAGCAGGGGCGCCGCTTCCGGCTCAAGCATTACGGTTTTCAAATCATCGATGGTCAACAGGCCCAGGTAGTTGCCCCCCGCGTCCAGCACCACGAAGTCGTCCGTTCCGTTCTGGTGGCTGCGAGTCAGAATGTTGGAGAGCGGTTCATCCGGCCGGGCCACCGGCGCCTGCGCCAGTTCCAGTTGGTCCACGCTGACCCGCTGGAGCGAGCTGATTCCCACCGCCGCGCCCAGGCGAATTCCCAGGTGTTTGAGGGGCAGGCTGTAAAGGCTTTCGCCGACCAGCAGTTGCTGAATCACCGTCGCCGTTACCGCCGCGAGCATGATCGGCAGCATGACGGCGTAATTGCGCGTCAATTCAAACAGAAGGATGATGGCGGTCAGCGGCGCCTGGATCGCCGCCGCCAGCACCGCGCCCATCCCCACCATTGCGAAGTTGCCCGGGTGCACGCCAGCCCCGGGCAGGTAATGCTCCAGCAGCAGGCCCAAGGCGCCGCCGCCGGCGGCGCCAATGAGAAGCGACGGCGCGAAAATACCGCCGGAGCCGCCGGGGGCCAGCGTCAACGAGGTCGCCAGAATTTTCAGTAGGCAAACCGCAACTAGAAATTCCAGTGTCAATCGCACGTCCTGGCCGTGGAACAGTTGCCCGGCGCCGTACCACGCCGGGTTGATCATGCGGAGAATCGTCGGATAACCGTCGGCGAAAATCGGAATATAGCCCGTCGCGAACCGGTGCTGCATGAACGGGTTGTTTCGGAACAGAACCAGGATCACGATTCCGCAGACGCCGGAGAGCGCCGCGCCCAGGGCCGGCATGAAAAAGGGCGGGATGCGGCGCTGCGCCTGGAGCGATAATTTCTCAATAAGCATATAGCCGCGGGTGAAGATCACCGCCAGCAGACCGCACACCGCTCCGAGCAATATATAGAAAGGCAGCGCGTGGAACGTGAATACGAACGCGGGTCCGGTACCGGGCATTTGAAACAGGCCGCGTACGGATCCGCCGCCGGAGAGCGCCACGTAGGTGGTAGTGGACAGGACGGAGCTGATGACGATGGGCGTGAGTGTTCGGACGGAAAAATCCCGCAGCATCACTTCCATGGCGAAGAGTACGCCGGCGATCGGCGCGCCGAACACCGCGCTGATTCCGCCCGCGGCGCCGCAGCCGATCAGCACCGGCAGATTTCGCCGCGATATGCCTAAAACGCCGCCCACCGCCGACCCCACCGCGGAACCGATCACCGCGATCGGCGCCTCCGGACCCGCCGAGCCGCCCGACCCGATTGTCAGACTGCTGGCCACGAGTGTTTCCACGGCCAGGGATGGTTTAAGTTTGCTCGACTCCCGGCTCAAGGCGTACAGCACGCCCGCCAGGCCGTGCAGCCGCACGTGCTGCCGGCCCCAGAGCCTTCGCCACAGCCCAGCGCCAGGCCGCCGATGGCGGGAATCAGCGGCAGCAGGATATAGCACGGCCACCATGTGGTGGCATGGGTCCATTCCACGACCGGCTTGAAATACCATCCCTCCACCAGCCGCACGCACTGATCGAAAAGCCAGGTTGTCCATCCGGTGAGCACGCCAACGATAAAGGCTATCGCCACCAGAATAGTTTGTTCGCGCACACCCCAGCGGGTCAGCCGTTGCTGGGCGTGCAGCCGCCATGAGAATGCCGCACGGAACAACCGTTCCACGTAAGGTTTGAACATGCGTAAAACCTCGCTGGCGGCGCTGGGCCGAAAAAGCCATTCTACCGCGGTTCCACGGGACTTCACGCCGCAAATCCTGACTCGCCCCAAGCGGGCCCGCCGGCCGGCCGTTTCTTTGTGATATTTCAGCTCAGCCGCAAACCCTTCCCGCCCATCTTAAGAGCCTATCTTATATAGATTAGCTCTAAGCACGGACTTCGCTTGTATCAGCGCGACTTTAGACTATGATTACCCCTGCCCTGGATTTTCCATGAAGGCAACGGAGTTTTCTCAAACCATGGTCGGCGTGTTTATTGCTCACCTGATTTTCGCCCTTGTTGTGCTCGGCATGACGCTGGGGCTTGTGGCCTATCTGATCCTTCTGGAGCGAAAAACCGCGGCTTGGATTCAGGACCGCATCGGGCCCAACCGCGTCGGTCCCAGAGGATTGCTCCAGCCATTGGCCGATGGCGTCAAGTTCATCCTCAAGGAGGAATTTGTCCCCGCCAATGCGGATCGGATTCTGTTTCTACTGGCGCCGATCATCATTATTGCGCCGGCCCTGTGCGGTTTCGCCGTGATTCCCTGGGGCGGCGTCCTGGCCGCCGGCGCCGGCCTGCCGCATTGGCTGGGCGGCTGGACGTTTCCTCAAAACTTCCACGTGATGGTCGCCAATCCGCAAATCGGCGTGCTCTTTGTCATTGTTATGGCCTCTCTGTCCGTGTATGGCGTGGTGCTGGGCGGATGGGCCTCGGGCAGCAAATACAGTTTTCTCGGCGGTTTGCGGGCAACGGCACAGATGATCAGTTATGAAATTCCTCTGGTGCTATCGCTTTTATCCGTGGCCGTGGTAGCCGGAACGCTTCGCCTAGAGCCAATCATCGTCGGCCAAGCGTCGTATTTTTCCACGGTCGGTTTTCTGCCGGCGTGGAATGTGTTCATCCAGCCAACGGCGTTTGTGCTGTTCGTCACCTGCATTTTCGCCGAGGCCAATCGCACACCGTTTGATCTGGCCGAATGCGAACAGGAACTCGTCGGCGGTTATCATACCGAATATTCCTCAATGAAATTCGCAATGTTTTTTCTGGCCGAGTATTCCGCCATGATCACCGGAGCCGCGGTGGCGGTGGCGCTATTCCTCGGCGGCTGGCACCTGCCCTGGATCGATCAGTTGATTTATCGCGGCCCGCAGCCGGCGGTGACGGGCTGGGCGGGAATAATCCTGAAGTTCATCGTGTTCTGGGGCAAGGTGATTCTGTTCCTGTTCTTCTACATGTGGGTTCGCTGGACTCTGCCCCGCTTCCGTTTCGACCAGTTGATGAATCTGGCGTGGCGGGGACTTATTCCGCTTTCCCTGGGCACGTTCATTCTCGCGGCGGTATTCGTATATTTGCGCCGGGAAGGAATTCTTGCCGACCGCGTGTGGCTGTTGCTGGGCAACATCGGCTTGCTGGCCGGCGCCATTGTGTTTAACTATATGTTCCCAAGCCCAACGAGCAACCGCCGGACGCCCGTGCGCCACAGCCGTTACAATCCAGCGCCTCCCGCCGGCTCTACGCAAACGGTCGCGCCGGTTTGAGGGATTGTAAAAGGGTTATCCATGTCCGAGGCGATCCAGTCCACCGAGGGAAAAATGGAAAAGCTCGTTGCCTTATGCCGGCGGCGGGGATTCATTTTTCAGTCGTCGGAAATCTACGGCGGAATCAACGGCTTTTGGGATTACGGTCCGCTGGGGGTGGAACTCAAACGAAATCTCAAGGATGCCTGGTGGCGCGATATCGTTCGCTGTCCTCCCCGCGGTCCCGACGGAAAATCCCTGGAAATGGTCGGCTTGGACAGCACCATTATCATGAACCGCCGCGTTTGGGAGGCTTCCGGCCACGCCACGGGTTTTAACGATCCCATGTCGATGTGCAAATACTGCAAAAAATTGTTTCGGGCGGATCAGGTGTGGGATTTGCTCAAGGGGGCGCCGTGGGTTCTGGCGCTTGCCGATAAGTGCCTGACGCCGGCGGGCGAGGGCTACACCCTTCAGAGCCAGGAGGCCGCACGGTGGGCCGCGACAAAGGGAAAAAAGCTCGCGCCGGGCCTGGCCCTGGTACGCAATCCCACCGCGACCTTATCCTGGTTGGCGGAGAATGGGGCCAATGATCCGCATCTTGTCATGCCGCTTGCGAAACTGCTCCAACATATCGCGACGGAACAAAAATCCGCCACCGGCCTGCAAACACCCTGCCCGGAATGCGGCGGCACGCTCACCGAACCACGGCAGTTCAATTT
>JAJZKJ010000202.1 GCA_021804195.1 Acidobacteriota bacterium | reverse complement strand
TCTGGCGCCGCGTTTTTTCCCCCGCCGCCGCGGCGGGAGTTGGAATCGTCCGGGGCGGTTGACGCAGTGTATGTGCATGTACCCTTCTGCACGACCAAGTGCCATTATTGCGATTTCTATTCGCTCGCCGGCCACCGGCATGAGGCCGCGGCCTATCTGCACGTTCTACGGCGGGAAGCCCGGATGCAGCGCGAGTATTTCGGGGCGCCGGCGCCGGAAACTATTTTTGTCGGCGGCGGCACGCCCACGCTGCTTTCCCCGGCCCACCTGGCGAGTCTCCTGGAGATTCTTCTTGACGCCGTGGACACCAGCCGGCTGAGCGAATTCACCGTCGAAGCCAATCCCAACACGTTTGACCGTCCGCGGGCGCGGGCGCTGCGGGCCGCCGGTGTCAACCGGATCAGTTTCGGCGCGCAGAGCTTTGTGCCGGCCGAGTTGCAAATGCTCCAGCGCGATCATCATCCCTCCAGCGTGCCGGCGGCGGTGGACACGGCTCGCGCCGCCGGAATCGCACGCATCAACGTGGATTTGATATTCGGCATTCCCGGCCAAACGCCGGCCACGCTGGATCTGAGTTTGCGCCGCACGCTGGCACTGGAGCCGGAACATGTATCATGCTACAATCTGGTATACGAACCGAACACGCCGCTGACCGCCGCGCGCTTCCGCGGGCGGATTCAACCGGTCCCCGAAGCTCTGGAACTGGCCCTGTTTGAACAGGTGCGAAACCGCCTGTGCGAACAGGGCTATTACCGTTATGAAATATCCAATTACGCCCGGCCCGGCGGCGAATGCCGGCACAATATCCATTGCTGGCGCGGCGGTGCGTACCTGGGCTGGGGGCCGTCCGCGGCCAGCCACCATAGCGGTTTTCGCTGGAAAAACGTGGCCAGTCTGGCGCGCTACCGCGACGCTCTGGCGGCCCCGGCGCCGCGCCTGCCCATTGTGCAAATGGAGCGGCTGACCGGCTTGGCGCGCTGGGGCGAGTTGGCGATGCTCCAACTGCGGTTGCGCGAGGGTCTTGACTACGCGCGGTTTGCGGAGAAAACCGGCGTCGATGCGTGGAAAATTCTCGCTCCCGTGCGCCGCAAATATGAAGGTCTGGGCGTTCTGGCGGATACGCCGCAATCGCTGGTCTTGACCGACGCCGCCGTGGCGGTTTCCGATACGATTCTGGCCGACGTACTGGCGGCGTTTTACAACCCCGTTGGCCGTGCAGGATGATGTTACGCGCGCCGGCGCAGCGGCCCGCGAGCCGCACCACGGCGCCAAACAGAATAAGGAGTTTTCATGCGAAGGGTGAGCCTTCTGACTATTTTTCTCATCGTGTTTGTCGATCTTGTCGGCTTCGGTATCGTGCTGCCGAACCTGCAACTGTATGGCCAGCAGTTTGGCATCAGTAATTATTTCTACCTCACGCTGATTGGCGCGACCTATTCTTTTTTTCAGTTTCTCTTTGCGCCAATTCTGGGCCGCTGGTCGGATCATATTGGCCGGCGGCCGGTGCTGATTATCAGCCAGATCGGGACGATTGTCGGCTTCCTTATGCTTTTCTCGGCCAATTTTTTCCAGGGTGGAGCATTCGGCATTGTGCTGATTTTTGCCTCGCGCATTCTCGATGGCATCAGTGGCGGCAATATTTCCACGGCCAATGCCTATATCGCCGACATCACCACGCCGGAAAACCGGGCCAAAGGGATGGGCGTAATCGGCGCGGCGTTTGGGTTGGGTTTTATCTTCGGGCCGGTGATCGGCGGATTGGTATCGCATTTTCTGGGATTGCAATACGTCCCGCTGGTGGCGGCGGTATTTTCCTTCACCGCACTGACGCTGACATTTACCCAACTGGCGGAATCACGCACGCCGAATAATCAGCGCAACGATGCCGCCGCCCGGCGTTTCAGTTTTCGCGGCCTGGAACACGCGCTGGTGCGGCCCATTGTTGGTCCGCTGATCCTGCTGTTCTTTGTCAATGGTTTTGCTTTTGCGGGCATGGAACAAACGTTCAGCCTGCTGATTCAGCATCGCATGTATCCCATGACCAAATCCGCCATGATCCGCCAAACCGGTGACGGCAAGCTCATCCCAGCCCGGGCCAATGCCAGCGCGGAAAAGCCGGCCATCTCCACTGCGCCGCCAGCGCTCAGGGCCTTCCGCAAAAAGCAGGATGACCGCTCCAGTTACGCCTCCGGGTGGTTGTTTGGCGCCATCGGAATTGTCATGGTGCTGATTCAGGGCGGATTGATCGGGCGGTTAACCAGAAAATATGGCGAATTGAAACTCACGATGCTCGGACCGGTGATTATCTCGGCGGGGTTAATTATCATCGGCCTGCCGATTCATTGGGCGTGGCGTTGGACCGGCTTTCTTGTTGGCGGCATTTTGCTGGCGGTGGGTAGCGGGTTATTCAGCCCCAGCATGCAGTCTCTGATCAGCCGGCATTGCAACGCGGATGAGCAGGGTGACGTGCTGGGCGCCAATCAGGGCATGGCCAGCCTGGCCCGGGCATTGGGGCCGATTCTGGCCGGCCTGCTTTTTCAGTACGTGTTTCCCGCCATGCCGTATTACCTCTCGGCTATCTTGTGCCTGCTCGTCACGGCGGCGATATTTCACAGGCGGCGGCAGTTGCAGTTGCCGGCGCCAATTGCCGCTGCGGAAGACCCAGTCGCTCTCCCAGCCAAATGATCACGCCGAAGCCGCAGAACCAGCCGATGGTTCCGCCGGCGATCACGTCGGAATAAAAATGCGCCTGCATCACCACCCGGGAAAACGCCACCAGCCACGCCAGCACCAGGAACAGACGCCTCCCCCGGGGGGATAAATACGTCAGAGCCGCCGCCAGGGCGAACCCCACCATCGCATGGCCGCTGGGAAAGGAGAGGTTTGTCTGGGTATGAAAACCGCGCCCCCACTCCCACACGTTCAGACCGTCGTTGAGGCGGCCGTCGGGCAACATGGAAATCGGTCGCAACCGGCCACAGACGCACTTGAAGGCTTCGGAAACACTGCCCGCCCCCAATACGCCGCCGAGCGTCAATACCGCGGCTTTCCAGCCGGCGGGATCATATACCCACAGCAAAACGCAGATAAAGAGAATCTCGCCCGGCTCGCCCACGTCGCGCAGAATCCGCCACGTGCTTTCCGTGTGATGATAAAGTTCGGAATGAAACGGCGGCGTAAGCGTCCGCCACCATGGCGCGTGGGGATGCGTGGCCGTATTGACCCGCACCGCCTGCCACTTGTACGGCTGCTGGTTGCCCATGACCCAACGCGTGGCCCGCCAGAAAAATGTGTCCAGGCGCGCGTTGAAACTCAGCAGGGCGATTTCGGCTACAGCTATCAGCGCTAGAATTATCAGGTTTTTTTTGAGAACCGGATGCCGTTGGGACCAGGCATCGGTCGTATGGGGCGGCGGCTTCATCGGCAAAGTTAGTTCCTTAGACATTGGGCGCCGGGGCGCCGGCGCCGTTGGCCGGAACCGCAGCGCTATCCAGCGGCGCCGGCGGCGGCGCGATAGTTTCTTCCACGGCGGGCTTATCGGCCGCCGGCTCTTCCATTTGTGCGGATGTCGGCCGGCGACGGCGATCCGACCGCTCATTGCGGGTGTTGCGCTGTTGCGCCTTGTCCTGCTCCTCCCGGGCGACACGGCCGGATTTGCCTTCCAGCACCGCCGCGACGATCTCTTTGAGCAGCAGATCGATGCCGCGAAGAGCGTCGTCGTTGGCGGGAATGGCTATATCCACCAAGTCGGGATCGCTGTCGGTGTCGATGATCGCCACCACCGCAATACCCAGCTTGCGGGCCTCCTGGATGGCGATGTTCTCCCGCCGCACATCCACCACCACCAGCGCCCCGGGCAGCCGATCCATGTTGCGGATACCCGCCAGGTTGCGCAGGATTTTCCGGTATTCGCGATTCAGGTTGGATTCCATTTTTTTGGAGTAATTTTTACCCAGGTCCGGGGAGCCGAGGATTTTTTCCAGTTCCTCCAGCCGCTGCAAACGCGAACGGATGGTGCGGTAGTTCGTCAACGTCCCCCCCAGCCACCGCTCCGTTACCACCGGCATTCCGGTTTGCTTGCCCGCTTCGTCGATCACCGGCTGCGCCTGCCGCTTGGTTCCGACAAACAATACATCGCGCCCATTGGCCACAAGCCGGCTTAAAAATCGCTGGGCCGCCAGGAGACCCTTGAGTGTTTCCCGAACGTCGATGATATGAATCAGGTTTCGTTTGCCATAAATGTATGGTTTCATTTTGGGATTCCACCGGCTGGTGCGGTGGCCAAAATGGATGCCGGCGTCAATGAGATCGCGCACATATTGAGGATTGGCCATAAAGAAGTTCTCCCGAAACAGCGCTTTGAGAAACCCGCCGTGACCCGGTTTCCTAACAGCGCTTCCCGCGGCCCGAAAGCCGAAAAAGAGCCCTGCCCGAGCCCGCGGGTCACTCGCCCGCCGGCTGCGGCAACCACGGCGAACTCATAAGGTTATCACTGCGGGTATCGCCGGTCAAATCAGGGTAGAATACATAGATGATGGCGAAAAAATTCCATCCCGTTGACATTGCCCGCCTCGGTGATGATAAGGCCCTGGCGATAGCGGCTTATGGCGAAGCGGTCGCCGCCTATCGTTACATTGTACTGGCGGAAAAGGCGCGCGACGAAAATTTACGCCGATCGTTCCAGAACATGGCGCAGCAGGAGAACTCCCAGCGCGACCGCCTGCGCGATCTTCTGGAGCGACTCTTTCCGGACGTCTGTTTTTTTCTGGCCGCCGAAGATAAAAGACTTGTTTGCGTGGGTCCGCGACTGGTGGACGCTCGGAATAACGAGCGTTTTGATGAGGCGATGAAATTGATTATCGCCAGCGAAAAAAGGGCGATTAGTTTCTACAGCCGTTATGCCGCCGTCGCTAAAATCGCCGAAGTCCGGGAACTTTTCCTGACCTTGACCGAGGCGGGACTCCAGCGCGTGCGGCAGTTGCGGGAGTTATTCAAGGCGTCCGGCAAGCAGATCGTGGAATCGTGTCCCCTTCAATAGGGCGAGTCTTGCTCTCCCGCGGCGCGGCGGACTATCGGCAACACGCCGCAGCGCGTACAATTATCATAGGGATGTGCGACGGGTGTGAGTTGGCATGACGCATACATTGTGGCCGATCTAAGTCGCAACGCTGAAAGATTTACTTTTAAAACAAATGTGGCGCATTCTTAACAGCATCAATGAGTAATATCATTGACCCTATCCCATTCCAGTT
>JAJZKJ010000201.1 GCA_021804195.1 Acidobacteriota bacterium | reverse complement strand
CATTATGCTGCTCTCGCACTATCAGCATCTGGTGCAACACGAAAAGCAGCCTTGGAACGCTCAAACCGCCGCGATGGGCGCTGCCGATCGCCTGCCCGCAATTTTAATGACCGCCTTGGTAACGGCTTTGGGTCTCTTGCCGCTGGCGCTGGGCAGCGGCGCGCCGGGGCGTGAAATTGAAGGGCCGCTGGCGCAGGTCATCGTCGGCGGCCTTATAACCGCCACCGTGCTCAATCTGCTCGTTCTGCCCGCCCTGGCCCTGCGCTTCGGCCGCTTTACCGCCGCACGAGCCACCGCCTGAATACCAATGCGCATCAGACGGCCACGCCGAAATTAGCTGCGATTATCGTGGTCGTGCTTCGGCCTTTTCCAGGGCGGCGACAATCTTAAGAATTGTTTGAGGATTCGGCGTTACCCTGGCTCGCTCCACGCGATTAAGCGTTTCAACGCGAATTCCGGCTCGACGCGCCAGCGCCGCCTGCGTTAATTGAGCCGCCCAACGCCGTTTTATAAGGTCGCGTGCCAGGTCCGCACGCAACGCTTCCGCAGCCGGAAAATTGCCGCTCGCGAGTTTTTTGGGGGCAGGCGGCAGCGAAATATCGCCACGCACATTCATATGTCGCAGCGGAAGCTTCTTCAGCAGGTTGGTGTACTGGCGACGGTCCAGAATGACAAATTCACGCTTTCCAATATTAAATGTCTGCAGCGTTGTCACCATAATTTATTCCTCATAAAAGCCATCGCGATGCCCAATCTTCTCTACCACGAGAACTCCTTCACGCAGGTAAAACTGAACTCGGTAGTCGCCCGTTCTTATCCAATAACGTCCCGCAAGACCGCCACGCAGCGGCTTGGCGCCGCTGACGGCGGGCCAGCGCGCTAGCCGCCCGACGATCGCCAGAACGCGGCCGCGTAGAGGCTCGCTCAGGCGGGCGGCCTGCGCCCTGGCCTCGGGCGTGATTTCAACAAAGACGGCCATGATTGGTAGCCTACCCCAACGGCCGATATGAGTCGATAATATTGACTCGTCCACCCCAGGGGTCACGATCGAAGCCCCGCGCCCCCTTGATGTCAGGAGCCACAACAAACTTTGGCAAAGCCCGCTACATCGCTACGGCCAAAACGCCATTGCTCCCTTCCACAAACTACTGATTGCCGCTCGCGAGCATCCCACGAATTGACATGCAACCTCTATCGCGGGTAAAGTCTAGCGATATGTGTAAGGGTGATGGAGTTCACCTGAACCGTCTTAATCTTGATAGATTGGGACTGATGACTCCTGGCGGCCGGTCCGCTGGGAATGTGTTGGCAACCTCGGCGAAGCGTCCGGGGTTGTGTTGTTTTAGGGCTTAGCGGAACCCAAGCATGAAAAAATCGTTGTTCATGTGGTTGGCCATCGGGGCCTTTGGTTTTGTCGGCGCGCTGGCCCGCTATGGCATCGGCCGGTTTTTTGGCCGTTACTCGGCGCTTTTTCCTTTTGGAACTTTTTTTATCAATATCACCGGATCATTCTTTTTAGGTTGGTTTATGACCTGGGCGCAGCCGCGGCTGAATATTCCAGACCCCATCCGCCTGGGCATTGCTGTGGGTTTTGTCGGCGCCTACACCACCTTTTCAACCTATATGTTTGAAACCGACCGGATGCTTGCCACAGGCGCGGCCCTGCGGGGTATGCTGTATCTGGCAGGCAGCGTGGTTGCCGGCCTGCTGGCGGTGCGACTGGGCATTATTCTTGGCAGCCGCATGAGTTAAAATGCCGGGTCTGCACATCAGGCGGAAACATAATGATCAACGAAAATGTTCTGCTGCGACTTTACATGCGAAGCGCCGACCTGCAAAACTCTGCACCGGCATACGAACGCATCGTGCAGCAAGCCGCCCGCAACCAACTTGCCGGAGCAACCGTGCTGCGCGGCATCATGGGGTTTGGATCCCGTGGCCTGGTAAAATCATCTGATTACCGCCTGATCGGCGACAGCCCCGTGATTGTGGAACTGGTGGATTCTGGTGAAAAGCTTCTGCCGTTTTTGGCCGCGATTGCGGCAGCCATGCACCACGGCCTGGCCACGCTTGAACGGGCGGCTGTTCTTATGTATCGCCCGCGAAACCGGGCCGCCAGCCAGAAAACACAATTGCTCAGCGGCGTTAAGCCTCTTAGCACCTTGCCCGACACCCGAGGAGTACTGCCTATGCATACCGATTCAGTTGGCGTTCTACTGCGCATCTTCATAGGCGAGTCTGACACATATAACCACAAGCCGCTGCACGAAGCTATTGTCGCCAAAGCGCGCGAGTTGGGCCTTGCCGGCGCCACCGTGCTGCAGGGCTCCATGGGCTTTGGCGCCAACAGCGTAATGCACACCGATAAAATACTCGTGATGTCATCTGATCTGCCTATTGTAATTGAACTGGTAGACACCCGCGAACAAATTGAAAAGCTGCTGCCCGCGCTCGACGGCATGGTAGCCGAAGGCATGATCACCATGGAAGAAGTAAAAATCATCGCGTATCGCCATGACCCGGCAGACCAGGCACGCAAACAAAGCGGAGGTTGAACCATTGTCTTCAAATAATATCAAGGCCAACGAGACCAATACGCCAGAGTATACGCTCGGGCCGGCAACGCTTATTGTTGCGGATCTCAAGCGCTGCACCGACTTTTATCATCAAACGATTGGCCTGACCGTGCGCCAATCAGACACCCAACATACCAGCCTGGGCACCGGGCTGCAGGAGTTTCTCGTGCTGCGGCACATGCCCCATGCGCCGCCGGCCGGCATTACCACAGGCCTGTACCATATCGCCTTTTTGCTGCCGGGCAGGCAGTACCTGGCGAGGCAACTTTTGCATTTTGAACGCACCGGCGTGCAACTCTCCGGAGCCGCTGATCACGATGTGAGCGAAGCCCTCTATCTCACCGACCCGGAAGGCAACGGCTTGGAAATCTATCGCGATCGCCCGCGCGATGAATGGCGATATCCGGGCGGCCACCTGCAAATGGGCACCAAGGCTCTCGATTGGCGAGATCTGCTCGCCGCCGCAGATTCGACCGAACCGTTCACCGGTATGCCTGCAGGCACCCGCCTGGGCCATATACACTTGCGCGTGAGCGACCTGGCGGCATCTGAGGCGTTTTACCGCGATGTGCTCGCGATGGATCTTACCGCCCGCTATGGCCATGACGCGGCATTCTTATCTTACAACGGCTACCATCATCACCTTGGCATCAACACCTGGGAGAGCCGCGGGGCGCCGCCAGCTCCGATCGGCGCACGCGGGCTAGATCACTTTTCATTGCGAATGGCGACGAGCGAAGCATGGGATCGCCTTCTTTCAAAGGCCGCAGCCATGAATGTCGTAAAAAAGCCATCAAGCGAGGATACGTGGTTACGCGATCCATCGGGCATTGCGATTCGAGTTCAGCGGCCGGCGTAAGGCGATGTTGGCAATCTGCACCCGACTCATGCCGGCTTGCAGGACGCGCAAATACCGCCATTTTTCATTTGCTACGGCTGCAGGCGGCCAGTAAACTTGATGGGCAACGGGGTTAAGTCGCACGATTTGGATAGCGCGTGAGTTGAACCGCAGACTAGCAGGTGATTGAGGTATTTTCATGGCGGATAGGCCTAAACAAAAGGACGGGCATGACGATGCACTCGCAGCGCTCCATGGCATGGGCGAGCCTGCCGCCGCCGACCCGACCCCCACCAATGGCGAACCGCCCGAAAGCGCCACCGGTTTTGTTGCCATGCTCGCCAAACAACAACCCGCCGCCGGGGCCAATTCCGCCGAGCCTCCGGCGTCGGCAGCCAATGCCGCCGCGGCTTCCGCTCTGGAGTCTTCCTCGGCTCCAATTCCATCGCCCAATCGCCCGCGCCGCGAAATGGAAGAACTGCCTATGGCCAAAATTATTGACCCGGCCTCGCTGGCGGCTCCTACTCCATACGTTCGGCCAAAAAAGAAGCCCGCCCAGTCCGAAGCGTACAAACTGCTGGTGCCGCTGCTGGCGGTTATCGGCTTTATGCTGCTGCTGATCGGTTTTTGGGCGTTGGCGGCAGTTCTGGGTGTTCATGTACCGCTGGTGCCATCGCCCGACGATACCGGCTACAGGAGCGCCATGCACTTTGCCGACCTCATGCTGATCTGCCTGCCCATTTCGCTGGCAATGCTGGTTTTGGCGTTTGTGATGCTCACCCGTGCCAACAAATTTGCGGCAAAATAAAATGCGGCAGCACATGGCTTTACCGCTGGCTTGAGAGTCTGTTTGCCCACACCCCCAAAGTTAGCCGCATCCGGCGCGGCGTCTGCCATTGCTCTCACGGTTTGCTCCCAGTTGTTCAACCTGCCGCGCCATGATAAAACACCGTCATGAAAACACATGCAACAACATTCGGTAAAACTCCCGACGGTCGCAAAGTTGATATTTTTACGCTTTCTAACGGCGTCATTAGCGCCAAGGTAACCAGCTATGGCGCTGCGCTTACCGAACTGCACGCTCCCGACCGCGCCGGTAAAACGGCCGATGTGGTGCTGGGCTTTGCCGACCTTGCCGGCTACCTCGGCAAGCACCCCTACATGGGCGTTACCGTCGGCCGCGTAGCCAACCGCATCGGCAACGCCGAGTATCATTGGCAGGGCACAACCTACAAACTGTACGCAAATAACAATGGCAACACGCTGCATGGCGGCAAAGAGGGTTTTGATCGCCGGGTATGGGACGCCCAGATTGCTGATGATGCCGAAGGCCCCGCTGTCATATTCACCTATGTAAGCCCCCGCATGGAAGAAGGCTTTCCGGGAACTTTGCACACGCGCGTGACATATCGCATCACAAAAGACAACTCCTTGGCCATTGAGTTTTACGCCCGCACCGACGAGACCACTCCGGTGAACCTCACCAATCATTCCTACTTTAACCTTAAGGGGGCCGGGTCAGGTGATATTTTAGACCACAGCATTTTTATCAACAGCAGCCTCTACACCCCTGCGGATGACAAGCTCATTTGCACCGGCGAAATTCGTTCGGTGCATGGCACGCCGCTCGATTTCACCACGCCCCACCGCATTGGCGAACGCATCGCCCAGGTGCCCGGCGGCTATGACCATAATTTCGTACTCCGCACCGAGAAAACGCCACTTCGCCTCGCCGCCCGTCTTACCGAGCCAACCACCGGTCGCGTCATGGAGGTGCTAACCACCCAGCCGGGAATACAGCTTTATACCGGCAACTTTCTCGATGGCAGCGCCGTGGGAATTGGCGGCCCT
>JAJZKJ010000200.1 GCA_021804195.1 Acidobacteriota bacterium | reverse complement strand
CCGCTCCGGGATAAATCCGTCAAGCACCGGTTCCATGGTGATGCGATGATAGATTCCGGCGGCGGAATAGCGGCCGATTTGCGGTTGAATGCCGCAGATACCGGTGGAAACATTAACACCGCCGCCGCGGCGGTTCGTCGTGCCGTCGCCGCCGCAGATAAGATCAACCATATTCAGCAGCCGCGGCGATGCGGAAAGGCTCCGGGCAAAATGCTGCCGCCAGTCGCTGTGATGCAGCCGCCGGACGGACTTGCGCGTAACGGCGGACGCCTGGCCGCTGGTCAGCAGTTGCGCGCGTTGCATAGGGGCGGCGGGGTTGTTTCTCCGGACGGTCACGCGCCCTTCGTACACGCCGACGAGTGATCTGCCGGATTCGCTCTGCCGCACGGCAAACCGAGTGCCAAGATCATGCACAATCGCCGTCGGCGTTAGAACGGTGAAATGTCCCCCTACGGCCGTGACCACCACTTTTCCATCGGCCAGAAAGAATCTGCGGTTTGCCGGAATCCGGAAGCGCGCCGGTCCCTGGAGCAGCAGAACCCGGCCGCCGACGAGGGTAATTCGCACATAGCCGGACTTGAGTTGGTATTGACGGCCGAGGTAAAGCGTTGCGCCAGGCGGGGCGGAGATCCACTTGGCGCGGAAGTCCTGCACAATTGTTCCGGCGGGTTGTCCGCCGTTGACGACGCCGGAGCCTTTTTCCCGCGGATAATGGCCGAATACGATGAGCAAAATCGCCGCGGCCGTCAGCAGGGGTACGAAGATGATGGTTCGAATCGCCGGCCGGTGCCGGCGAGCGGATACCGCGCCTTGCGCGGGCAGTTGATCCGGCTGATGGAGGAGGGCGCTCCGCAGGGCACATCGCATAACGGCAAAGTCGGTGAATTCGGTGCGGCGCTCGCTGCTGGCGAAAAGAATGGCGCGCAGCCTCGCGGAGTCGGCATCCGTCAAGTTGTTTTCCATGTAAAGTGACAAAAGTCGGGCAAACTCGACGTCGTCGCGGCTCGGATTTTCCGGTATGTCTTCCATCGCTTATGGCTTTCGCTAATCGGTCCTTCCCGGTGCGGACAATTTTTCCAGAATACAGTCTTTGAGCCTGGCGTGAACCCGCATGGTGGCCATGTACACGGTTTCAATCCGGCAGCCAAGCTGTTCAGCCATTTGGGGTGATTTCATACCCAGTTCATAGCGCATGGTCAGCAGTTGCCGGCTTCTGTCGTTTAACAGCGCAATGCAGCGGCGCAGTGCATCAAGCATCGGCCCATGGGCGTGCCGGTCCCATTTCCGCCAATTGGCCTCCAGCAGGTCCAGAATTTCCTGGTCAAACAGCAGCGGTTGGGCATTGCGTGCGCGGGCGGCTTCAAATGATTTTCTTCTGGCGGTGACGCGCAGCCAACCGGCGAGGTGATTTTGATCAAGAATAGAATCACGTTTTTGCACGGCCAGGGCACATACCTCCTGAAAAACATCCTCGGCAAGATTGTCATCGCGAAGAATCGCCCAGCAGTAGGCGAAAATTTTATCGCGATCGCGCATGATCGCGCGGATTAGATCGTCGTTGTCTACGGCCATCGCCTACCCTTAAAACCGGCCCCGCAAGGTCCGGTAACTGTCGGAACGTGGCAAAAGACCTCCTCGGCCGCAAAGCCCGCCTTTTATTCTAATGACAAGCGGACGATTATCTTTACAAAATTCGGATAAAATGCAAAAAAATATTAATTCAATGTATAGATATTGAACTCCGCATTCATTAGGGATCAGGAGCCGGTGTGCGGCGTTGCGCATTTGCCGGCGATCTTGATCGTCGTTCGTCGGGCACAAAAGAGGGTGAATGGTCCGTGCCGCGGGCAAGCTTCCGCGGACGCCCGGAACGGCGAAGGAAACAGAGATGTTGATCAAATCCGCGGTCAGGACGTTCCTGTCCGTTTCAGGGTTTCAGGTTTCCGGAGCCAGGGCTTCCGGAATGGGTCCGCAAGGCTCAATTCAGTTCGGAGAGAGCTGCGCGATATTTGGAGGTTTTTCCTATGTTGGGTAATCGTAAAATGGCGGCGATGCTGGGCGTGTGTGCGGCCCTGTCCGCCGGGGCGGCTGCACAGGCGGGTGTTTCCATCGGCTTGAATTTCAATGCCAGCAACAGCGGGCGGTCGGGTGCTCCGTATAATCTGGACGCCACGCCGCCCGGCCTTACCGCGGGCGTGATTTCACAAGACAACTGGAACGATCTTTCCGGCAATTCGCAAACATCACCGTCGGCGGCGTTTCACGACAGCACGGGGGTCGTCACCACGGCGACGGCCACATGGTCTGGTGCGGATACCTGGGGCGTTTATGGAAGCAGCCAGAGTGACCCGAATCTTCAGTTGCTCAATGGGTATTTGGATAACCACCACCAGACCAACAGCCCGGCTGTGCTGACGGTCTCCAACATCCCGTATTCAACCTATGAAGTTATTGCCTATGTGAATTCCGACCATCTGAATACGGCCAGCAATGCCAGCTACGGCAATATCGCCCTGAGCGGCGCGACAACCGGCAATGGGACTTATTACTACACGGCGGTTGGGCCGGTGAGTTATACGGCCGCACAACTTACGGCCGGCGCGGAGTATATTCAGACCACGGCCACCAGTGACGCCCTGAAAAGCAATCCAGTTGCGGATTATGCGATCTTCACCGGAGTCACGGGAGGTTCCTTTACACTGACGAATTCAGCGGAAGGAGCGGCCGGAACGGGGGACAATACCGGCTTGACCGGCATTCAAATCGTGGAAACCAGCGCCGTACCGGAACCGTCTACGGTGGCTTTGACGGCGGTTGGCGTCCTGGGATTGATGCTTATAAAGCGGCGTAAAGCAGCAACGGCCGGTTAAGGTCGGCATGCACGTTCAACCGGCGGCGGCATTTCGGCAATTCCGGGATGCCGCCGCTTTATTTTCGCATTGCGGCGATTCGTTGGAGGTTTTATGGCTCGGTTTGGGCGCCGGATCAGGCGTATGGCCGGCTTCACGCTGGTTGAACTGCTGGTTGTGATCGCCATAGTTGTGATCCTGATTTCGCTGCTTATGCCGGCCCTGGCCCGGGCCAAGGAGATGGCGCTGAGAACCGTGTGCGCGAGCAATTTGCACCAGCTTGGCGTGGCGCTGTTTGCCTATGCATCGGAATACCATCATTATCCGCCGCAGCGGTTGGCGGCTGGACTCGAAATGACGTCAACGCTGGCGGCGGGGAGTTATAGAACGCCGCAGGAAAATTCCATGCCCGGATCGGAATTTAAGGCGCTTGTACGCATTCTTGGCTCGACAAAATGGCCGCTGCCGGCGACGGATCCGATGCCGCAGGGGGCCGATATTTTGAGTTGTCCGGAATTTACCATTCCGCCTCCGGTTACCAATATTGCGGCGACAAGCGCGCCGTTTAGCCGTTTTCCCACCCAATACAGCGTGCTGTACCGGGATACTTTCTGGCCGAATGAATCCGGTTATTATGAAAATTCCGGCGGACCGGCATATAAAGGCCCGCCGCAGGCCCAGTACTATTATGCGGAGCTTGGTTACTGCTATCTTGGCGGAAGTTACTGGTGGCCCGGGCCGAGCGGCGGCGGCGAAGCGGGGAACATTGTGGATTCGCCGCTGGGCACCAGTGATAACCCGAACTGGGGATTGGCGGCGGATATTGTCAGCACAATCAGTTGGAGTCCTTCGGCACATATATCGCCGACGGGCGGCAATGCCGGCGGAAACGAACTGTACAATGATGGTCATGTGGATTGGATTAACTGGGATAACGGTAAAAGCATGCTGATGAACGGCGGTCCGTTTTACCAGTTCTGGTGGCGAAGGACGGTGGATATGCCGTGAATCCGGTCGAACGGGATGCGGAAAACAGCACGGAAGCGGATTGTCATTCCAAACAGGCGGGATGTATTGATGTCAGGTCAAGACGGCAACGGGGCGACAGGCGGCGGTCGGGCGCGGAAAAACGGCATGAGTCGACGGTGTTTTGCGGAATTATCGGTATCCGCGGCGGCGGCCTGCTCGCTGCTTGCCGGCGGCGCGCAGGCCGGAGTGCCGCGCGGTGTTGTGCGTGAAATTCCGCCGATGCCGGAAAAACCGGGGCGACGGGAAAGCCAATTTCGCCGGCGTATGTGCATCAATGCGGACTGGCGATTTGCGCTTGGCGACCATATTCCGGCCGGCCGGCCGGATTATGACGACGGCCGTTGGCAGACGATCGGTCTGCCGCACTCCTTCAGCCTGCCGTACTTCCGCGGCACGGAGTTTTATGTGGGAGTCGGTTGGTACCGGCGGGTGATTGATATTCCGGTGGATTGGAAGGAAAAAAAGATTTCACTGGAATTTGAGGCGGCGTTTCAACAGGCGGAGGTCTATGTCAACGGCGTTGCGGTCGGGGCGCACACCGGCGGCTTCACGGAATTCGAAATTGACATCAGCGGCGTTGCGCGGACCGGGAAAAACATTCTGGCGGTGCGGGTGAATAATGTGTGGAATCCGGAAGTGGCGCCGCGGGCCGGGGACCACATATTTGACGGCGGGCTGTATCGCAATGTCTGGTTGTGTGCGACGGACGCACTGCACATAGCGTACCAGGGTATCCGCATCAGTACGCCGGAGGTTTCACCGGAATCCGCGACGGTGAAGGTGGAAACACGTGTGACCAACGCCGGAACTGCGGCGCAAAAGTGCACGGTGGTGCACAACATCATCAATCCGCAGGGCGAATCCATCGCCGAAATTCGGAACACGCAGGAAATCGGTCCGGGCGGGGAGCGGAATTTCATCGACCGTTTACGGATGCAGCGCCCGCTGCTTTGGCACCCGGATCATCCGTATTTGTACAGGGTGCGGACAACCGTGCTCGGCAACGGCGGTCCGGTGGATCAGGAATACTCGCCGTTGGGCCTGCGGTGGTTCCGGTGGACGGCGGAGCGGGGCTTCTTTCTTAACGGGAAACACCTGTGGATTCACGGCGGCAATGTGCATCAGGATCATGCGGGCTGGGCTTCCGGGGCCACGGATGCGGGGGCCTGGCGTGATGTGCGGATGGTAAAGGAGGCGGGATTCAATTTCATACGCACATCGCATTATCCGCATAGCCGGGCGTTTATGGAGGCGTGCGATTATTACGGGATATTGGTCTGGAGCGAGATGTGTTTCTGGGGAGTGGGCGGGTTTGGTCCGGATGGGAACTGGCGGGCTTCGGCTTATCCGGTGGAAGAATCGCACCGGGCCGGATTTGATAATCATAAGT
>JAJZKJ010000199.1 GCA_021804195.1 Acidobacteriota bacterium | reverse complement strand
GTATGACCGCGGCCATTCCGCCGCCATGAACCTGAAACCCGGCATGATCGACTTTAACCAAATATTCTCCCGGCAAGGCGCACGCTGGCTGCACACCGGCGGCATTTTTACGGCATTGTCCGAGGGCACCGCGGGGGTTGTTCATGAAGCTCTCACCGCCGCCCGGCGGGCGGGTACCATTGTTTCTTACGATCTGAATTTTCGCTCCAAATTGTGGCCCGCCGCGCAAGCCCAAAAAGTCACCAAAACCCTGCTGCCCCTGGTGGACTGCCTGATCGGCAATGAAGAGGATTTTCAGAAAGTTCTGGGGGTACAGGTGCATGGCACGGACGAGAATTTAACGGCACTGGATACCAAAGCCTACAAACAGATGGTCGAAACAGTGGTGAAAATGTATCCGAACCTGCAAGTGGTCGGCACCACGCTGCGCGAAGTAAAAAGCGGCCTGGTGAACAACTGGTCGGCCATCCTCTGGTGCGACGGCAAGTTTTATGAATCGCGCCGTTATGATCATCTGGAAATTGAAGATCGCGTCGGCGGCGGCGACGGGTTTTCCAGCGGATTTGCCTATGGCTTCCTCAATGGAAAATCACCGCAAGAGTGCGTGGACCTTGGGGCCGCCCACGGAGCCTTGCTGCAAACCACCCGCGGCGATACCAGCCAGATTGATCTGGAAGAACTCATGCACGTGTTTCACGGCGGCAGTGCCCGAATCAAGCGCTGATGCGGCTGATGACCACCTTTTTTCTTACTTCGGAAATTCAATGATGACTGCTGCCAACTACCTCATGCCTGTGGAAATGCACAATACGCTGGTCGCCGCGGCCTACCGCCAGCGTGGCTACACCGCCGCCGAAGCCCAGGCCGCCGCGATTGTCGGTGAATCCGCCGCCCGCCACGGTATAAAAACCCACAATGCCATCAAGGCTCTGCACCTGGACGACCATTTTGGCTCCGGCGCGGGCGGCTGCGTGCCCGGTGCGGAAATTCAAATCTTGCCCAGCCCGTTCAAAGCCGTCGCGCGCTGGAACGCGCACCGCAAACTCGGGCAGGCGGTCGCCCTGGAAGCGATGCGGCACTGCATGAAACTGGCCGACGAGTTTGGGATCGGAGCCGTCGCCGTGGACAACGCCTTTCATTATCTCTGGGGCGGAGGTTACGTGATTGACGCCGCGACAAAAGGTTACGTTGCCTACACGTGCTGCACCGCGGCTCTGGCGGAAGTAGTACCATTTGGGGGTAAATTTCCCACCTTGGGTACCAACCCTCATTCCTGGGCGTTTCCGACGGTTGCGGCCGTGGGCTTTCCGGTTTGCATCGACTGGGCCACCAGCGTAGTGGCCATGGGGCGGGTGCAGCAACTGGCCAGGGAAGGGAAAACGTTGCCCCCCGGCTGTGCTGTCGATCGCCATGGCCATGAAACCATGGACCCCGCGGCGGTTACAGCTTTGCTGCCTTTCGGCCAGCACAAAGGCTACGGGTTGTCCCTGATCGACGAAATCCTGGCCGCCCTGATTGGGGGGATCTTTGCCTACTTTGCGCAGCCGGTGGAATACCGGTCCGGTTGAGGAGAAACGCACCCCGGCTTTTTTCTTCCAGTGCATTCATCCCGACGCCCTCAACTGCGGTGCCTTTGCGCAAAATCGCAGTCAAACTGAAAATCTGGCCGCCGTCCTGCGCGATATCCTCGGCCACGACAACGAACAGTGCCTGCTGCCCGGTCAGCCGGAAGCGCGGGCCGCGGAAAAATCGACCCGGCTGGGCGGACTTGTGTTTACCTCCGCCGAAATCGACGCCTTCGCCCAAATCGCCCTGGCCGCAGGCGTATCTTTTGATCGCACCCGTCTAACTGCTTTGGAGGATTAACCCATGACGCTTTCCACTTTTGATATTTCGGGAAAATCGTATCTGGTGGTCGGCGGCACCAGTGGCTTGGGGCAGGCTCTCACCCTGGGACTGGTGCAAGCCGGAGCTCGGGTGGTGGCCGGTTCCTCCAGCCCCGCCAAGGTGGCCGCCATGAAAGCGCGGCTTGGTCCGGGGCATGACGCCATCAGCGTGGACGTCACCAACCCCGACAGCGCCGCGGCCGCCGTCGCCCACACCATAAAAACCCTGGGCCGCATTGACGCTTTGATCAACGCCGCGGGTGTCATCAAAAAGCAACCGTCGCTGGACCTTTCGCCCACGGATTTTGAAGCCATCGTCCGCGTTAATCTGGTGGGGGCCTTTATCGTGGCCCAGGCCGCCGGCCGGGCGATGAAAAACCAATCACCGGATGCCAAAGGCCAGCGTGGCGGCATCATCACCTTTGCCTCCCTGAATTCCTACGTATCTTTTTCCGAAGTGCTGGCCTACGCGTGCGGGAAAGCCGGGGTCATGGCTCTCACCCGTGGTCTGGCCAACGAATGGGCCCAATACGGCATACGGGTCAACGGCATCGCCCCCGGCGTATTTCCCACAGATTTGAACCGCCCGCTCATCGCCGGTACCCCGCGGGGCCAATGGCTCATGGACCATACCCCCATGGGTCGCTTCGGCCAGGCCGAAGAAATTGTCGGAGCCGCCGTTTACCTGCTCAGCGATGCCGCCAGCTTTGTCACGGGAGAAACGCTGGTCGTGGACGGCGGCTTTCTGGCCAAGGCGGTATAAACTTTTGCCAACTGGTCTGCGACCCGCGCTGGCCGAGCCAGCAAGAGCGGCCTGCCATCAATGGCGGCTACACCAGGCCCAGACGCTGGCCCTGGTAACGCTGGCTGCGAATCGCCTCAATCCACGCCGTGTTGGCCAGATACCAGCGAATGGTTTTTGCCAGCCCGGTCGGAAACGTGTGCTCCGGCTTCCAGCCCAATTCCGCGGCAATTCTGCCGGCGTCAATGGCGTACCGGCGGTCGTGGCCCGGACGGTCAGCCACAAAGGTGATTAAATCGCGGTAATGGCCGGATGTCCGCGGGCGCATTTCCTGCAGCGTATCGCACAAAAGATGCACAATATTGAGATTGGTCCATTCATTATGCCCCCCCACGTTATACGTGCGGCCGGAGGTACCCCGCCGCACAATGGTTTCAATGGCCGCGCAATGATCCTGCACAAAAAGCCAATCGCGAACATTTTTGCCGTCGCCATACACCGGCAGAGGTTTGCCTTCCAGAGCATTGGAGATCATCAGGGGCAGCAGCTTTTCCGGAAATTGGAATGGCCCGTAATTGTTGGAACAATTGGAAATGGTCACATTCAGGCCATAGGTGCGATGCCACGCCCGTACCAGATGATCCGACGCCGCCTTGGAAGCGCTGTACGGACTGCTGGGGTCGTAAGGCGTGGCTTCCGTAAACAGGCCCGCCACGCCCAGCGATCCATACACTTCATCCGTGCTCACATGATGAAAACGCGTGCCGGACCGGTCCTTCCACACGGCCCGGGCCGCCTGCAGCAACACGTAGGTACCCATGACATTGGTCCGCAAGAAGGCTTCCGGTCCGGATATGGACCGGTCCACATGGCTCTCCGCGGCAAGGTGAATAACCGTATCAATGGGTTCGCGGACGAAAAGAGCGTTCATGGCGGCAACGTCGCAGATATCGGCCTGGATGAAGTGGTGTCGCCCGGCATGCTGCGCCTCAATATCCCGCAGATTTTCCCTGGAACCGGCATAGGTCAGGGCATCAATGTTGATGATTTGCAGATGTGGATCGTGGGCCAGCAGATGCCGGACCAGATTGCATCCGATAAACCCCGCCCCGCCGGTGACCAGTACAATTTTCGGGGTGTGCAATCCAGTGATGACCATGTAAAAACTCCAGAAAAAGGCGGCTGGATTTTAGTACCCATCCCGACGAAATCATGGCTGATCGCACTGCCCGCTGAATAAATCTTCCGGCCGGGCTGCGGCCAGCGTCGCGAATTTCGCGTCGCGGGCGGAAAGCAGTGGAGCAGTCCCGCGCAGCGGCCAGCGAATGTCCACCTCCGGATCGTTCCACAGAATGCCGCGTTCATCCGCGGGCGAATAGTAATCGGAGCACTTATAGGCGAACTCCGCACCATCGGAAAGCACATAAAATCCGTGGGCAAACCCCGCCGGAACAAAAAGCATTCGCCGGTTTTCGGCGCTTAAAGTTTCGCCGATCCAGCGACCAAAAGTAGGACTGCCCCGGCGCACATCCACCGCCACATCAAAAACCTCCCCGGCGGTCACGCGCACCAGTTTCGCCTGGGCCTGGCGAATCTGGTAGTGCAACCCGCGCAGCACGCCGCGCCCGGAGCGGGAAAAATTATCCTGCACAAAATCGCAGGTAATGCCCAAGTCCTGGAACACCCGTCGATTGTAGGTTTCCATGAAAAAACCTCGCGAATCACCATGCACAATCGGTTCTAGCACGCAGACGCCGGAAAGAATGGTATCAATTCGTCGCATGAGCATATCCGAATTAAGAATTGTCCGCCAAGGCTCGCAGATAATTGCCGTAGGAACTTTTCCCCATGCGCCAGGCATCGTCGAGCAGTCTTTCGCGGCTGATCCACCCCTGGTGAAACGCGATTTCCTCCAGACATCCTACCTTAAGTCCCTGGCGCTCTTCAATAGCTTCAATGAAGGCCCCGGCCTCAAGAAGTGTGCGGTTGGTGCCGGTATCCAGCCACGCCATGCCGCGCCCCAGAATTTCCACCTCGAGATGGCCGGATTCCAGAGAAGTACGAGGCAGATCGGTGATTTCCAGTTCGTTGCGCGCACTGGGCTGCAGCTCCCACGCCCGTCGCACCACCTCCGGACCGTAAAAATAAAGCCCGGGCACAGCCAGATTGGTCTTCGGATGGGTTGGCTTTTCCACCAGAGCAATGGGCGAGCCGTGGGAATCCAGCTCGATCACTCCGTAACGTTCTGGATCTGAAACCCGATAACCGAAAATTTTAGCCCCGGCGGTCAGCCGGGCGGAGGTTTTTAATGTTTCAGAAAAGCCATGCCCATAAAAGATATTGTCGCCCAAAATCAGGCCGACCGGGCTGGTACCGATAAAACCCTCCCCAATCCGGAACGCCTGCGCCAGGCCTTCGGGCTTGGGTTGTGGGGCATAATGCAACTCTATTCCAAACTGACTGCCATCGCCGAGCAGCCTTTCGAAGGCGGGCAAATCGACCGGGGTGGAGATCAACAGAATATCCCGGATGCCAGCCAGCATCAGCACGCTTAAGGGATAATAAATCATGGGTTTATCGTAGATTGGCAGAAGCTGCTTGCTTACGGCCAGCGTGATGGGGTGGAGTTCGCCTATAAGTGCTC
>JAJZKJ010000198.1 GCA_021804195.1 Acidobacteriota bacterium | reverse complement strand
ATGCAGGCCGATATGAAGAATCAAAACCCCGCGATTGGGGCCTATGTAACCTATGCGGCCGGCAACCAGCCGCAAACCATTGAAGTCCGCGTGGGTATTTCATTTATCAGCGTCAATGGCGCGATGCGGAATCTCAAAGGTGAAATGCAAACGTGGAAGTTTGACCGGTATCGCAGCGCCGCCGAAGCTATCTGGAACAAAGCGCTTGCGGTCATTAAGGTTTCGGGCGGCTCGCATAATCATCGCGTCAATTTCTACACAGCGCTGTATCATGCGCTGCTTAATCCAACGGTATTTGACGATATTGACGGTCGTTACATCGGTTACGACAATAAAATTCATCATGTCGCCTCCGGCCACAGGCACATGTACGCCAATTTTTCAGGGTGGGACATTTACCGCAGTGAAGTGCCTTTGCTGACGGTGATTGAGCCGAAAAAACTGGCCGATATGGCGCAGTCAATTGTGGAAATGGCCAGGCAGTCCGGCATCATTGGCCGCTGGCCGGCGGCCAACCGCCCCGGTGCGGTCATGGTGGGCGATCCATTATCAATAGTGATGGCCACCACATGGAATGCCGGCATCCATAACTTTGATATAAAGCGGGCCTATGCCGCCATGCTTCATATGGCCAGGCTGCATCATAAAAAGCATTTCTCAGCGAGCTGCAATGTGTCATCCGCGGAGGAGTACGATATTGCATTTGCGGCTTTGGCGGGCATTGCGCGGGAACGACACCACTTCCGCGAGGCGGCAATTTTGACAGAATGGGCCCAGCAATACCGCGTCATGTACAACCCGGTCACACGGTTTATGCAACCGCGTTTGGCCAATGGCGCCTGGGTCCCCATTTTTGAAAAGACAACCTGGGGGCCGCATTACGTTGAAGGCACGGCATGGGAGTATATCTGGCTGGTGCCGCAGGATGTCGCGGGGCTGGTCAATTTGCTGGGAGGCGATCGGCCGTTCTGCCAGAGGCTGGACGAATTTTTTAATGACAACCACTACGACGCCGGCAATGAGCCGGACCTGCAAGCCCCATTTTTATACGACTATGCCTGTGAACCCTGGCGCACGCAAGAGGTTGCGTCCTACGAGGCGGACCGATGCTTTACCAATACGCCGGGAGGTCTGGCTGGCGGCGGCAACGATGATTGCGGCGAAATGTCCGCGTGGTATGTACTCTCGCAGCTGGGAATCTACATGGTGGACCCCGGTCGGCCCAATACGACCTGGGAGCTTTGCACCCCCCGGTTCCGCAAGGCTGTTATTCAGCTCGGTGCGCCCTACGCGAAGGGCGCCTTCACGCTAACTGCGAACCCCGCGGGCTTCAATGGTTTGCGGCTGGTTGCCGGCCGCATAGGTTACATAGGCCCCAATCGCGGGGTTTTGATTCTTCATATCGGCCTGCATCCGGCTGGGGGTTATCTTGCCGCCCTTCCACATGCCGAACTTTTCAGGCGCTTTGCTGAATTGCATGGCAAAGTAAACGGGCAGCGGAGGCCAGTCGCTACAGAATACGTCACTGGTGACGTAACCCGTCAGCGTACGATGCCCGACAAATTGCAGATGACACGGATGACTTTCGCTGGTCATCACATGGCTGATGGGCACAATAATATTGGCGGCTTTGCCCGCAGGAAACGTGAAGCGGGCCATGCCGCAGCGCAGCGTGGTGGTCAGTTCGGCGTTGACACCCCAGGTTTTTTCAAATACCTGATAGTATCCCGGCAGCGCGGTTTCGTTCTTATGGCTGAAAGTGAAATGATACTGCGATGCATGGGTTTGCACCGGCCCGGTGGTGGCGGTAAAAAAAACGTCGCCGAAATTCGTACAGCCGGTGCCGCTGAGATGCGTCATGCTGAAGCCGCCTATGTGATGCAGATTGTAAACATAACACGCACCGCCATTGACCCGTTTGGGCGACATATCCGGGCACAACTGCGCCATGCCGAAAGGGAGCGTCGCCCCCGGAAAAGTGTTGCCCCCCCGAGGCCGTGCCAATAAACGGATTAACCAGATTGATCAGAGGAGTCGCATCGGCTGCCGCCGCAGTCGGCACCGGAGAGAACAAACTCACAAAAACAACCATTAAAAAAGCGCCGGCCGCAGCGGCCGACTTGCGAAATCCATGCATACAAAAGCACCTTAAAATGAATGAAACAAATACTTGTTCAAGTATAGGCCACACCCCCGATGTGTCAAGCTGATGACGCGGCATTTCAGCCTCCGCCACCAGTGGTTGAGCTTGCCGGCATCGTGGTTGGCAGTCTGCCGCCATGAATGAAAGCCATTTTGACCAATGCGCCGAACGGCGTGGGATCGTACCGCCAGTTGCCAACGAGAGAAGGCCGCGCATCGGGGTGCAGCGACCAGGCCGTCCAAGTCATATTATGCGCGTCGAGAAACTTCAAAAACCGCCGCCCAAACGCCAGGTCTTTATCTCCGCCGCCCCATTCGCCCACCATCAGCGGAACCTCCGCCGCAACGGCGGCGAGTTGTTTCTTCCAGGCTGTAACGTCAGGGTAAATATGCGCGTCATACAGTATGTTGCGGCCTTGAACCCGATACCCGTTAATAAGCCCCACAACATCAGCGCCCCATCCCAGCACCGGCACGACGACAATGTTTGCAGCGCCCTGATGCCGCACCGCATCATACAACTGCTGCATACCCCAGGCGCGGTACGTCACGACGGTGTGGCGGGTCTCCGCAGTGGTCAAACCGCCATGCAGCCACTGGCTCCAGTTCACGCCATGCGTCTCACTGTACAAGTCAAACCACACATTGCCCCAGTTCTTATAACGCAAGGCAACCGACCGCCAAAATGCAGCACTCCGGGCATCGGGCAGTCGGTGCTGGCCCGCGTCGGCCAGCGACCGATCCAAGTCCGACCATTGCAGGTTAAGTATCACATACACCCGGGCGCGACCTGCGGCGGCCACCAGGCCATCAACAATTTTGCGATAAGCCGCCCCATGGTATTTCTGGCCATCAGCCAATCCGAACCATCGGGTCTGTGAGAGTTCAATACGTACCAGCGTGCACTTCCATACGTGTATGGCCATTTGCAGCGATTCGGCCACATGGTCGCCGGTATTCGCCCATTCCAAACTCGGAATGTTGACGCCGCGAAGCGCCACAACTTTGCCGGCCGAGTTCACCAGGTGGACGCCCTGCACCTGCAGACGCATCGCGGCGATATCCGGCGGACACGCAAGCGAAGCATGCGGCATGGGCGAAGGGCCGGCGCCCGCCGCGGCCAGGCTCAGATGCAAAACTGCCGCCAGACCCGCAATAAAAGCCCACGGCGAGCCTCCTGGCCCGGTCGTCAGCGATGGCACACAAGCCACCCGGTAGAATCGGCGTCGCGCAACGTTATTCATGTTTTGACCCGCCGCTTATGACCGGACCGCCGCCCCCAAGAGCGGATACCACCATGCGGCCCAACTTAGTCAGAACCCATGATCCCTTTTGTTTTTTTATCAGCGTATCGTCGCCCAGGCACCAGGCGGCCCAGTTCAAGTGGTTTGCATCCAGCACCTTGAGCAAACGCTCGCACAGCGCCCGCGACATGCCATAGCCGCCCCACTCACCTGCGATGAGCGGATATTGCCGGGCAACCAATAAAAAACGACGATCCCAATCCTTCGCCTGGTTGCCCATTAAATGGATGTCGTACGCAATATTGGCGCCTTTGATGGCAAAGCCATGCAGCACCCCAAAAAGATTTGAGGCCCAGTCTATGCCGCTGACAATAATAATGTTCTTCGCTCCGCTGGAGCGAACCGCATCATACAACGCCTGCATACCAACGACGTGATAGGTAAGCAGATGTTCGCCCTGCGTTTCCATGCAGGTGCCGCCATTGCGCCATACAAGCCAGTCCACATCATGCGGCTCGCTGAAAAGACCGAACAGCACGTTGGGAACATTTTTGTATTCGGCCGCAAGATCGCGCCAGAACAGGATGGCGTGGGGGTCCGGCATATTCGCCTGCGCGGCCTTGTCGCCCCAGACGCCGCGATCGGTCCAGCGAAGATCCAATGAAATATACACTTTATGGCGGGCGCACATCCGCACGGCTCTGGCTACATCGCGGCGGTACGCCAACCCATGATCTTTCTGACCGGAGGCGCGTCCCAGCCAGCGATCTTCATTAAGCGGCAAACGAATAAAATTGCAATGCCACCGGCGGATCGCCCTGACGAGCAGCCCCCGCAGGTGCGGCCACTGATCGGTGTTTTCCATGCTCGTTACGTTAACGCCGCGAAGCCAAACCCCGTGACCATCCGCCGACTCTATGCGATTCTTCCGGGTATGCAGGGCCATGCCGGCAATGGCGCCTGGTTCGCCGCCGGCGTTTTGTTCAGAAACAGTCGCCTGCGGGCTTTGCGCTGCGACAACCGGCCCGCAATGCGCCGGCCACACCCACAACAGCACCAGAAAGCCGCCGGCGGCGGCCAACCATCTGCAACGATGAAGTGATCGAAAATAATGGTACATCAACATCTGCATCCACAAGCTGTAGCGCCGTAGAACCGGCGTCGCCAGCGCCGACACATTCGCATCGTCCGCTTGCGAGATCCTACAACAAGCCAGACGGGACGTTTCAGACCCACCGCGCGGGGCGGCATGCTTTGTGCCCCCCTCTGCGGCGCGGATTCTCTGAGTACTATCTGCGTCAGGTGCGCCATTGCCGCCGCCACTTGAGGAGTGCCAAAACGTCAGGCCGTTGCGACATCCACGCCAGACATACAGCTGCCGCGTCGCTCCGCACAAAGCAGTCACATCAGGATGACTTCAAGGGCGCACCTGTGGAGCTGCGCACTTCCAACAGGGTGGGCAGCAACTCCCGTGTCGGCGCCGCTCGATGAGGATGCAGAGATCTTTCGACGGCCATTTCCGCAGCCCGGCGACCCATCTGGTAGGGCTGCTGCCGCACCGAGGTCAGGGGCGGATTAAGCCAGGACGCGATATCCAGGTTGCCGCAGCCAACCACCGACAAATCCCGCGGGATGACCAGCCCCAGCTGCGCCGCGGTTCGGTAGCACACTTGGGCGATGTGATCTGTGGCGGCAAAAATCGCCGTGGGGCGCGGATTTTGGTTCAGCAATTGCATCGCATGAATTTCGGCGACCTCATCGGCCACCTCCACTGAAATACAGGTCGCATCTTGAGCAACGCGCACGGCCTCTTCAAACCCCCGACGCCGCGCCGCAGCCCACGAATGCGCCTGGCGGCCCGCAAAATGCCCGAAACGCCGATGCCCCAGCGAA
>JAJZKJ010000197.1 GCA_021804195.1 Acidobacteriota bacterium | reverse complement strand
ATTGCCGTCCGAGTGCAAACCAATGGTCTTGAGGCACTTGCCCGAGAACAATCGCCACGTAACTGCCGAACCTGGCCTCCGAGGCCAGAAGGTCGTAGAACCCCGTGTCCCGGCGATTCTCGGTGACGTTGAATCCTATGGCGAATAATTTACGGTTGCGATCATATAGAAAAGTAAAATCCATGTCCGCAAATTCCCGGCAGGTCCGGGCCAGATCTTCACAGGTTCGCAGGCGCCTCTGCATTCGTTCGCCGGTCTGTTCCAGCGCGGAACGCAGCTCCACCAGCCATGTTCGAGTGGAATCGTCCAGCCCATCACCATCGCCGGTTCCGCCACGGGCGCCCGGAAATCGGTCCAGAACGTCGATCGCCCGCCGCACGGTTTCCACTCCCTTTTCCAGAGAGGGGTTGGCGTTGAGCGCGGCAAGGTGGGCGATCAGTTCGAGCCACAGCCGGGCCACCTCCGGCGTTGCGCCCGGCGGGACATCCGGTGGCGGCCAGCGGGCAATCCAGGGGGCCAGAATAGTTATTTCTTCAAGAAAATCTTCATGCTGATGAGCAAGAGATTCCAACCACAAGCGTAGCGATCCGGAGAACGCCGCGGCGTGCGCCGCAAAAAATTTCCGCAGATGATCATCGGCCTGCCGCAGGCGCACGGCGCAATCGCCAAGCGTGTCGAAACGATGGGCATAAATTTCCCCCAGCGTCCGGGCCATATCTTCGATTGCTTCCCGCAGTCGGCGATCCAGTTCCTGGCCGACGGGGCGGGACATTTCATCCGCCAGCACCAGCAGCGTATCCAAGAACCCTTCATTCAGACACGGGTTAAGCAGCGGCTGATGCGGCATCTCGCGCAGAGCGCTTCGGAGCACCAGCAAATGCCCCGCCAGGTTTCCACTGTCGACCATGGACACGTACAGAGGATTAATCGCCCGCAGCGAATGAGTGTCGTACCAATTGAAAAAATGACCGCGGTGGCGCGGCAATTTTCCCATCACCTCAAGAGTGGCCGACGTTCGCTGGAGCAACCGGCCCGTGGAAATCCATCCAAAATCAAGGGACGAGAGATTTGCCAGCAAAGCCAAGCCGATATTTGTGGGCGAGGTGCGGTGCGCCGTCGCCGCTCGCGGATATTCCTGGTAGTTATCCGGCGGCAGAAAATTTTCGGAGGCCGTCATAAACTGCTCGAAAAATTCTCCTGTTCGGCGGGCGATCATGCGAAGAAAATGGCGTTGCGTGGGGTCGACGACCATGGCCGCTTCCGGCAGGGGTCGGCTGACGAACCAGGCCACGAGCGGAGAAAAAAACCATGCCGCCGCCAGCAATTCACCCGGTATCCGCATGGCTGGCTTGCCCAGCATGGTCGCAACACCGGTCAGCGCGCCAAGTACCGGCGCCACCCACATGGCGCCGAGAAAGCTCCTGAGAGTCGTGGACGCGGTGCGCTGCACCGCACTGCTGGTATGCCATTCCAGCAACCGTCGGTGGGTTATGCACATGCGTCCCAGCGCCCGTCCGATGGCGTCCACGCCGACGAAAGCCTCATAGGGAAGAAAGATCAGCGACAATGCCCCCTGGGCGATGTGCCGCCCCAGATCCACCAATCCCCAACGTAGATGCGGGCCTAGCGGGGCCTCCGTATTTTTGCGCGTCAAGGCAACCAGAGATGCCAGCACCGGCGTGGCGGTGAGGACACCGGCAACGGCGAGCAGCCACACACCGCCGTGCGGCAGATAGATAAGGGCCAGCAGCAACAGCAGCAGCAGGGATGGCGGCGTCAGGCTGCGGCGCAGGTTGTCAAATATCTTCCAGCGCGAAAGGGCGGAGAGTGGATTGCCCACCCAGCGCCACGCGAAATCCGGCGCACGGGGCAAAAGCCAGGGAAATATCTGCCAGTCACCGCGAATCCAGCGGTGCCGCCGGGTCATCTCCACTCCGTAATGCCACGGGAAATCCTCCAAAAAAAGAATGTCGCTGACGAGGCCTGAACGCACGTGGCATCCCTCGAGTAAATCATGGCTCAAAATATGATTGTCTGGAAACCGGTGGTGTAGAACCCGGTAAAACGTGTCGACGTGCAGAATACCTTTGCCAAAAAAAGATCCTTCTCCGAAAAGGTCCTGGTACACATCCGAAACGGCCCGGGTGTAAGGATCCAGACCGGCGTCGCTCGCGAAGAGTCGCGCCAGCCACGACCGCCGCGCCGCTGGCAGGCCCACGCCCACCCGCGGCTGGAGAATGCCATAACCCCGTGTTACCAGGCCCGTACGGGGATCCAATTCCGGGTGATTAAGGGGGTGCGCCATCGCGCCGATCAGTTCGGCGGCGCTGCCGCGTGGCAGTTCCGTATCGGTGTCCAGCGTGATAACGTATTGCACGCCCGCCAGCGGTGCGGGGTCGCCGGTCACGGCCAGGAACTTATCGCCCGCCTCGCTTCGCAGATATTCGATCAGATCGGCCATTTTTCCGCGCTTGCGCTCATACCCCATCCAGAGCTTTTCGTTGGGATTCCACCGCCGCGGCCGATGGAACAGGTAAAAGGGGCCGCCTTCGTCGCGCCCGTAGCGGCGATTGAGCGTTTCGACACCCTCCATAGCCTGCCGCAGCAACGATTCGTCATCCGGCATGACCTGCGCGGCGGCATCGGTAAAATCAGTCAGCAGGCCATAAAGAATATTGGAATCCCGATTGGCGAGATATTTAATCTCCAGCGACATCAGCAGCGCGCCAACTCCGGCCGGGTTTTCGAGTATCGTGGGAATCAGCACGAGAGTGCGGCATTCATCCGGCACGCCGTTGGAAAAATCCATCCGCGGCAGCGATGCCGGCCGGATTGCCAGCGTGCAAAGGTAGTTCACCAGCGCCATCGCCAGGCTCGAGGCACAAAGCAACGCCGCCAAAGCCGTACTCCACCACAACCAGGCGGGTTGTGGGGGCGGAACGGTTCCTAGCAGCAGGGCGCTCACGGCTGACAAACTCAAAAGAAAAATACTTCCCAGATAAAACGGCAAAGCGAAATGGCGGATAGCCCGTTGCGCGTCAAGCCGCACCCTAGGCCGCACGCCAACCGCCTCCTCCAGTTCCCTTAGGCCCTGGTCCACGAGGTAAAATCCGACGTGTGACCGGCAATCTTCCGAGCCATGCCGGCGGGCAGCTTGCGCCGCCAATTCCACCGCTTGCGCCGCCACTTCCAATTCCTGACGCCCGGACAAGCGGGCCAGTGATTCGATCACATGTCGATAGTGATCGCGGCTGCGGAAATCCATGCGGCTGTAAGCGCGGGCGGGATCCGCGGCGAGTTTTTTATCCGGCAGACTATGCGTTTCGACGAATTGGCCCCAATCCAGTGAATCGATGAAACGGAGGCTGCCGATGCAGTTGCCGATGGAAACGTGATCCGCCGCCTGTTTCTGGCTCTCTTTCTGCAGCATACGATCGAGATTCTCGGAGGAGCGGACAAGCATCTGTTGGAGCCAATCGAGTACCAGGGCCAGTGAGGCGCTCTGGCCCTGCAGCCGCCGCACCAGTTCTGTGACAAACGCCGGGGAGAATATCGGTTTCGCCCGCACGATCTCGGCCAGCGTGACGATGACTTCGTTTGGACTTTTTTCTGCCGCAACCAGCAGGCGATCAGCCCAATCATTCGCTAGATTCCGATCGCGCCGCCCCGTCGCAATGCGCGCCGCCACCCGCCTGAGATTTTCCACCAGCGCCGCGCGCAGCATGATCGGCACCGCCCAAAGTTCGCCCAGCGCCAGCACCGTCTGGCGCTGGTAGGCAGCCAAAAATCGTCCGAGCGCCTCGGCGTCGACGCGGCCGTCCAGATGGCTGATCAGAGCCAACGCGATTCCATACACCCGCGGATAACCGCGCCAGGCGCCAGCCGCCAGACGCGGCAACTGGGCGCTGTATCCCCGGGGCAGATGTCGCCGGATCAGGCGGATTTGCTCTTCGATCAGATAAAAATTGTCCAGCAGCCATTCCGCGGCGGGCGCGACGGTCTGTTCGGCGGCGATAGTCTTATTAATAATATTATATGTATAGTTTAGTACTATTTCATTCTTCGTCAGGCGCGGCCGCAGCCGGTCCGGGGCATGTCCCAGAATGGGCTTGTGTTCATCGGCCAGCTCCTGCGCCAGACGTTCCAGTTGATCGACGCTGAGAAGTTCGGCACGAAGCGGTTCTTCGCCGGGCGCAAAATCCGAGCCACGCCTCCGCACCCGACCCCATCGTGTAACGACAGGCAACACCGGCATATTCGACTCCATCGCGCCCCGGGCGGCCATCGGCAAGAGGACCGCGGCGGCGCCAAGGTCCGGGGAACCCGCCCCGACTCAGCAACTTCTCTCATCCGGGATAGAATAATAAAAGTCAACCATCCGACTTGAAAAATTTTTCGGCCGGCCAGCTTTCGGTTACCATGATCTTGTGAGCACGAAACCGTCCCTTCCGCAATTTGATGTCCACCGGATCATGCGGAATCGGCCGCTGGAAAGCCTGATTTTGCGGCATCATCAGGTGGGACGGATGATCAAACTGGCGGGGTTGGCCGGCTGCACCGCGCTGATCTGGCCGCGCTTTGTGGCTCCCTACCGCTGGCGCCTGACTCGTTATGAGATGCCGCTGCGGAATCTGGGACCTGAATTCGACGGCTACCGCCTCTTACACCTGACGGACCTTCACACCGGTCAAACCAACCAAACATATCTCCGGCGTGTTCTTGCGCATACGCCGGCCTGGCGACCGGATCTGATCGTCATCACCGGCGATCTGATCGAATATCGCCCCACGTCTCTGGCCAAACTTGAAGTACTGCTGCGGTTGCTCCACGCACCCGACGGTGTGGCGGCGACTTTCGGCAATCATGATTATCACGAGTATTCATGGCGGCACGTCGGCGCGCGGTCGGCGCACCGTTCCATCCACAAGCAATTGCGCCGCCTGCTGGCGAGGCATCATGTGGAATGTCTGTGCAACCGATCTCTTGCCATCCGCCGCGGTTCCTCTTGCCTGCGGATCGTCGGACTGGACGAACTCTGGGCGGGGCGTTGCGATCCGAAAACCGCCTTTGACCAAGTGGAAGCGGGCGAGCCTTGCATCTGTCTCCAGCATAATCCGGACGGATTGCCGCTTCTGCGGGATTATTCGTGGCAATGGATGCTCTGCGGCCATACACACGGCGGCCAGGTGGACCTGCCGTTTGTCGGGCCGCTGTTCGTGCCCGTGGAAAACCGGCGATGGCTCCGCGGAATCTTTGAGTTCCCCGATTCCCATGGAAATGTTCGGCGCATGTTTGTC
>JAJZKJ010000196.1 GCA_021804195.1 Acidobacteriota bacterium | reverse complement strand
ATGGTCATTTATATGGGACGCGGCGATGGCCAAAGAGCGATAACAATTGTCGCCGCCCGCCTCCAGCGGAATGCCTTTGCCGCCGCACCTCAAACGTGTGCATGGCTTGCGGCCCGGCCGCTGGCGCTGTCGCCGCCGTGGGCATGCCCTTTGCATTGAGAAATAGTTCCGGCCCGAAGTGTCGAACAACGGCTCGTCCCCGCCGCGCGAAATTCGGGCGGTTGCACGAGCTTTGCGACATCAACTCTTAAATTGCCAGCGCCAGCACTTCCAGGCCATACCCTTTGTCGCGGCGATAAAGCACCCGTGGATTTACTCCTGTCTTTGTTAAGTCGGCAAGCAACCGCGTGCTGGAATAAGGAGGATGCACTTCAATAATCAGATACCGTAAACGGTGCATCCAGGCGGAGCAGTCGGCAAATACCTCGGCCTCCGCGCCCTCAATGTCGCATTTGGCGAGGTCAACCTGAGGATTGCCGTCTTCGGCCAGCAGGTCCGCTATGGTAATACCGGAGACGGTGGGCTCGCTGTCGTTAGTCGAGGCAATTCGCACGCCCCAGTCGCCGCCGGAGCGGTCGAGCTGCACAGGCCGTGCCGTTCCCACTACGCATACCTCGCGGACTTTGACGCGATCGCCGGCATTGGCGAGTTGGATGTTGCGGCGCAAGATGCCGGCGTTCTGGCAATCTGGTTCCGCTGCAATAATGCGGCACTCCTTAAACCGCTCAAGCCACAAACGTACCGAATAGCCCGCATTGGCTCCGAGGTCTAAAATTGTTTTGCAGTCTGCAGGTATATGCTCCAGGGCCGCGTCATATTCACGATCTATAAATATTTCCCGAAGCGTCGGAAAATCAGTAGATGCATACCGACAGACAAACGGGGCTGATGCATTACGCAGCCGCATGGTGTAGGCCGCGCGCCTCCCCGGCAAAGGCCATTGCCGATGCTTGGTGAGCAGGCGGTCGTAGCGCCGCCGCAGGTAACTGCCCACATCCGCATAAATGCCGCCGGCCATATTTTTTTCCATCTGCCGATGCACAATGCCACAGCCGGGGGCATCATCAGGCTGCATTGGAGCGTCGGCATCGCGACGTTCACGGCCGCCCGGCATGGCGGGATGATAACCGGCCTGTTAAGCCGGATACAGCGACAGCGCTTTCATGGGCGGCTTGCCAGACTGCCGCCGCGCCAATATTGTTAACCTGCGATGGATGGACGCCCCCGAGGCATTGAAGCGACCACCCTGTACTGTCGGCCGGCGTGTGACATAATGGGCTGAACCCCTATGATGCATTTAAAAAAGGGAATCTCGCTGGAGAGGCTGAAGAAGAACTTCGGCCGCCCGTTTCGCCGCTACATCAACACGCACCGTATTTGGCGGGACTTTCGTCAGTTCCAGCAAATGGCGGCTTTGAATCCGCGGTTTAACCTCGACTGGCGCAACCGCATTTTAATCACCAATGAAAAGACGCAAAAAACCGAATTCGCCCGCAATTATGTGTACCATACCGCGTGGGCCGCCCGCATACTCCATCGCTACCGCCCAAGCCTCCATATTGATATAGCTTCAAGCCTTTATTTTAGTGCGTTGGTGTCGGCTTTTGTGCCGATTGCGTTTTACGATTACCGGCCGGCCGACATTTTTTTAAACGGGCTTACGTCCAATCACGGCGATTTGATGAAATTGCCTTTTGCGGATGCAAGCGTGGAATCGCTTTCATGTATGCACGTGATTGAACATGTTGGTCTGGGGCGCTATGGCGATCCACTCGATCCGGATGGCGACCTCAAAGCCATCGCGGAGCTTAAGCGTGTGGTGCGGCCCGGAGGCCACCTGCTTTTTGTCGTGCCCACCGGCCAGGCACGCATCTGCTTTAACGCCCACCGGGTTTATGGTTATCGGCAGGTGCTGTCATACTTTACCGATATGACGCTGCTGGAAACCGCCCTCATCACCGAAAATGGCAAACTCCCGGACGGCCTTGTTGAAAATGCCCCTGAAGAATTGTTCAATCAGCAGTCGGAAGGCACCGGATGTTATTTATTTCAGCGGCCGGTTAAGTAGCCGGCCCGGACTGACGGGTAGCCGCCGTCCTGCCGCTGTGTTGCACCTGCTTGGGAGCGGTTACGTTGGCCTTGAGTTTCAAACCATTTGAACGCGCCCTGCGACGTTGGCGAAACACCGTGTTTCCTTCGCAAAGCCATCGGCGTCGCTGCCTTTCTCGGCCCGATCTTCTAACCAACAGCGTGGCCGTGCGGCATCATGGCTTTAATATTTGTTGGAGTTTTCAATACGCATATGCCCGAGAGTTTGCCGTCCGGTTTATACTCCCTTGGGCGCTGCCCGAAGCCGAGCTGCTGCCAGCAGATTCGCCCATGGATTTTGCGGTTGGGGTGCATTTATACGATGAAACAATCATCGGGGCTTTTGCCGACATGCCAGGCCGGAAGTTTCTGCTTTCCGGTGAATTGGAAACCCGTCACCCGCGTCTGGATCGAGCCTTGAGCTTTGTACAGGGGCCGCAGCCTGCCGATGATCCGCGTTACATTCGCTATGCTCCGATCTTATGTTTTTGGGTTCCGCCGCTTAAACCCGTAAAAAACCGTGCATGCTCCGTGGTAGATTCCGGGCGCTACCCCTGGCGGGTTGAATTGATAAACAAACTTGCGGAGAAGATTGGCTCTGTAGATATGTTTGGAGGTTTATCGGGCCGGGAACTTGGCGGCTATCACGGCCAAAGCGGCGCCGCCGGCGGCAACGACAAATATCTTGGCATTCAGGATTACTGCTTTTATCTGTCGCTGGAGCGGGCCGTCGCCGACGACTACATTACCGAAAAGTTCGCCGATGCGGTGCTGTGCGATGCCGTGCCCATTTATCATGGCGCGCCCAACATCCGCCAGTACGCATATGCCGATTCCTTTATAGCCGCTGACGACGTTGGCCAAATGGATTGGGCCGATTGGCGGCATGAGTACGATCGCCGCTTGCCGACTTTACGGGCGCAAAAGGAGTTTTTGCGAACGCAATTAAATGTGTTTTCATATTTTACAACCTTGGCGGATAATCCCTCGCTGCTGAACCAGCCGCGTCCGATTACGCTGGGCCGGTAGGCGCACCATCGGGAAACTTTCATGAATAAGCCTGTGCAGAGCCTGTCTATACTTATTGCCACACACAACCGCTCCGTGCTGCTGCGGCAAACGCTTCAAAGCATAGGCGAGTGGTTGCTGCCGGCCGGCGTTAACATTGAACTCATTGTGTGTGCCAACGCCTGCACCGACGGCACCGCCGCCGCTTGCGCTCCCGAGTTGGCTAAATTGCCCTTTGCGGCGCGCTGCGTGAGTGAGCCAACACCGGGTCTTAGCGCAGCTCGCAACCGGCTGCTGTCCGAGAGCACGGGCGAAGTTGCCGCGTTTTTGGATGATGACGTATGGGTATCGCGAGGGTGGCCGGGCGGCATACTCGATGTTTTTAACAGTCACCCGGCAGATATGGTCACCGGCAAGGTAGACCTGTGGTGGCAGGCGGTGCAGCAACCGGCCTGGCTTTCGCGGCGGTCGGCACACATGCTCAGTTGCCTCGATCATGGCGATAAAGTCTGCGAAATTTTTTCTGCCGGAGAGGTTATTGGCGCGAATCTGGCATTGCGCCGAGCGGTGCTGCGCGATGTGCCGAACTTCCGCTCTGAACTCGGTCGCTCCGGCAAACTGATGGTGGCCGGCGACGACACCGATTTTGTTGCGCGGGCCATGCAGGCAGGACACCGTGTTTTTTATGCGCCGCAAGCGTCGCTGCTGCACTATGTAGCGCCAGAACGAATAACGCTTTCGTATCTTGGTCGCTCCGCCGCCGGCATTGGCACAGGCAAAGTGCGCATGCTGGGTGAACTCTCGCCGGCAAAACGGCGCGCCCTCAAATTTGAAAACACTGTTAAATATTACCTCTATGGCGGTCTCGAAGTCGCCTCGGCCGTCGCTGGTTATAAAAAAGGGCGGGTTAACCAGCATATTCGTCGCATGATGTGCTCTGGTGTGCTTGCCGGGCTGGCCGACGCGCCCCGCGGCATGTCGCCGCCGACGGCCAAGCCATAGAATAGCGGGAAGGCTATAGTTGGCGGCACCGTTCAGATTCAGGGCTGGCTGTATGGCGCAATTGCACCGCGCCTGCCTGCGTCCTTCTCCAGCCTCAAAGCGTCCTGTTGCCATCATTGCTTTAATACGGACCTGCCGCGAAAGGAATTGCTCCAATTTTGCCGAATTGCGTAAATGAGCATGCAACTCCAAGCGAGTCTCTGCGTATATTCCTACGCCAAGGCAAGGAGAGATACCAATGAGGCATCGCTATTGATTCAAACCGCGGAATATTCCCCACTCAAGTGCTATGCGAAGCGTAAAAAGGCTGACGCAAAGAACAGTCTCTTTGCGCCCGTTTTTATTGTCGGGTTCCCACGGTCGGGTACCACCATGCTGGCGGTGCTGCTGGACCGGCATCCAGACATTGCAGTCGGGCCTGAGAGCCATTTTTTTGAATTAATTAAACATTTACACTTGCCCGATCGGCTTACACCGCCGGAACTTGATGACTGGCTTGCCCGCATACTCGCTGCGCCGCGCATGCGTGACCTGGAGCTTTCAGTTGATGATGTGCGGCTGTGGCTGCAGCCCGGCAGTCCGGTAATGCCGGCAAATATCTTTGCAGCCATTTTGCAGGCCTATCGTGCCAAACGGGGTAAGGCAATTATTGCCGAAAAAACGCCGCAGCATCTGCTGGAGCTAAATACGCTATTGCACTGGTACCCGCAATCAAAGGCCATTTGCATGCTGCGAGATGGCCGCGATGCTGTGGCCTCCATGCTGCAGGTGCCTTGGCGCAGCCACAGCTCTGCGCGGCTTTACGCGCTGCAGTGGATTCGCTATTTCAAGTTGATACACGCTGCGCAGAAAAATTTTCCCGATCGCGTGCTTGTGATGCGCTACGAAGACTTGGCCAGCCAACCTCAAACGCAATTGCAGCGTATCGGCCTGTTTATGGGCGTGCCGTTCGACCCTGCTCAGCTCGATGCAACCCGGCAATCTGCTGCAGTGCCGCAGTGGGAACTTGCCTGGAAGGCCGCCGCCGAAATGGCTCCCGATCAAGATCGCATGGGACTGTGGCAAACAAGACTTTCGGCAGGCGAAAAGCACATTGTAAATACAACCCTGCATGACAGTTTGCGCCGCGCCGGCTATTTAACTAACGGAGCCGCATTGCCACCCGGCGTTAATTGCAACTGGATGCTGGCCCGCGGATT
>JAJZKJ010000195.1 GCA_021804195.1 Acidobacteriota bacterium | reverse complement strand
GTTTAACGGATCATAGGTGAAGGTTTGCGAGTAGGCCGAATCCAACACGTTGTTCCTGGCCGTGACGTTGGAGTTGGCGTCATAGGTGTAGGTGAAATTGTCGGCGGATGCGCCCGTTGCGGAGTTGACCCAGTTCTGGTTGACCACTCTGCCAAACTGATCGAGGCCGACATACTGATCGCCGCCGGCGCCGATGGAACCCGCCGCGCCGATATAGGTCAAGTCGATCCCGGTTTGCGGATGGTTGCGGGCCACGATGGTGGACAGGCCGAGATAGCTGTATTGTTCAAGGATTTGGCCGGGGTCGCCGGAGTTGGCCCCGTCGGAGATGACGTCGAGCCGGCCGATGGCGTTGTCAAGCATGGCGTTGGAATTGCTCATAAGCACGGTCCCGCTTGGGTATTTGGTATCGCCATAATTATAATTAATCGTGCGGCCATTGGGGTACACCATGCCTATCAGCAGGCTCCCGATACTTGGATCACTGTACGTGTATTGTACCGAAGGTGTGGTGCTGGTGTCCACCGCGCCGGAGACGGCCTGGTACTGCTGCGTCAATTGGCCCAAGCCGTTGTAGGAATTGGTGACGCGCTGAGCAGGCTCACCGGTTAACCCCGGATAGTAACCGTTCACGGCGGCGCGATTGTGACGCGGGCCGGCGCGGCGGAGACGGCCTGATATTGGAACGTCAATTGGCCCAGGCCGTTGTAGGAATTGGTGACGCGCTGAGCAGGCTCACCGGTTAACCCCGGATAGTAACCAATCCCGATGGGGATGGGGAACGCGTGGAGTATATATGGAGCCGGCACCATGGCTGATGCAATTATTAATTTCGGCCGGGGGTGTAGCTGTAACCGTGCGCATAAAAGATTTCCGCCACACGGGCGGCGATCTGGGCAATTAAATTTTCCTCGACCACGGCGGGGCTCTGGGTCATGGCGAAATTGGCGGCCACGCGCACGGCAATCGCCCGGCCAGGCGTCGCGTTGAGCGGCCAGAGTCGTTTTCCCGCGGCGCCGACCACTTTGACCAGAACCTGCGCGAACCCCCGCGTGACCTGCCGATCGCTGACAAATTGCACGTCAAATTTTCTAACAAATATATATACTACAATATCGGCATGGAGGGCGTGGGCGATATCGGCAATACCCATTTTCCGGTAGAGAACGGGATTGGACCTCTGCAAGCCGATGACGCGGTAGGGAGGAACCAATTGTCCGGCCACCCGGTGCGCATAGAGTTGCGTGTTGACAGCCCCGATCAGCCCGGCGACGGCATGGATGCTCATGGGGCTGTCGGCGGCCTCATCGACCAGCACCAGAACGCGGTCTTTTTTAGGTATGACAAACGCCGCCGGCGCGGTTCCGTTGCCGCCGACGAGATACGCCAGTTGACAACCCGGCACAGCGGCGATCCAGGAAAGAAAAAACAGCGAAGCCGCCCGGCCAACCGCGCCCCGGCAAAGTCGAAAAAATGCGGAAGGATGCCGCGCACCCCGCGGCGCCGCAGACGGGAGAGGCGGGGGACGGTCTTTCAAGAATATCCTAGCCATGCGGCGCGCTTCCATAATACCGCCAGTTATAGAAACAGCGCGCCACATCGCGGCTGAAGCGGGTCAGGGTGTTCATGCGGACCAGATTGGCGTCGGAGTCAAAAACCGGTTCCGGCGCGTTCCTGGGCCAATAGACGTTGAGAGTGGTGGAAAAGACACGCCCGTCCCCGGGCAGGTGGGTGTCGTAAACGTACACATTGGCCTTGATATGCCCCCGGAGCAGGCGCTGCTCGCCGGGGGCATGGGCGGAATAATCGATCAGCTCAATATAGATCACACGATCCACGGAAAAATGCCGCCCAATCGTCTTGATCGGCAGCGCTTCCCAGTTCGGATCGCCGTTCTGGTAAGCAAGAACACGGTGGTAATCCAGGAGACGAGCCGTCGGCAGATGCTTTTCCAGTTGCTGCGTGAGGAATGATGAGACTTCCCGCCGCGCCTGCGGATACATAAATGTGGTCGCGTCGTCGCTGTAAACAAGTATGGCTACGCTGTGTTTGGCCAGCCCCGCATAAGACGCGGCGACTTTGGAGCCGACGACATTATGGGTCGCCATGGCCAGAAAACCACACCCGCCGACGGTCAGAAGCAGCAGGAACAAGACACCGGAAAGCGCCAGAGCGGCCGGAGAAAGAATCTTCGGCGTCCGGCCATTATGCGTTATATTTCTCATAATTATAGATTTCACCAAGTGTGTCCGAACCCCGCGCTCATGACGAGCACTTTGTAGCCCCAGGCCAGAAGAATTACAAGCAAAGCCGCCGCGAGCAGCTTTTTCCAGTGCCAGCCCAGCCAGAACAGCGACGGACCGTACCACCGCCCCGTGACCAGCCCCAATATACCCAGAACCACCGCCGCCACCGCCACAAAGCCGACCGCCGCGCCGGCCGGTTGCGTCTGAATCGCCTGGATCCATTGACCGTGCGCCACGTGTGTTACAGCCGTAGTGTAGCCGCAGGTGGGACAGGGAACGCCGTAACGAGTGTAAAAACCGCAGGGCGGCAGGCCAAGCTGGGTGTGGGTGGCCAAGCCGCCCAAGCTGGGCTTCAAATACATCCCGACACCGAGCATTCCTCCGAACACCAGCAAAAGAAACGCCGAGAAGCCTCGCACCAGCAGCGGTCGCCTTGCCGCGCGAGGTTCGCAGGAAAAGCGGGGTTCATCAACCATGTCCAGCGCGTACGACACGTGACGTATTATAGCCGAACCCCGCTCTTTGACCAGAGCCATTCGGGCAACAACATTCGAAAATCTTGACGATTGACTTATCGCAAAAAAACCGATAACATACATAGTTTGCTCGGAACTGCGCCTTCGCAGGGTAATCCTGCGCGTATTCGGGCGGTTCCCAAGATTGACAATACGTTGTTGGAGCTTCCATGCCCGCAAAGAAAAAAATGATAAAATCTCCCCGCGCCGCCAAAAAAGTTCAGGCTAAAGGCCCGCCCCGGACGAATCGCGTGGAGCTGGCCTCGGTGCGCAGAGCCGCTTCACAGCCAAGGATGCCTCGTTCCAAGAACGCCGACTCGAGCCCCGCCAAAGAGGCTGCGAAATCGAAAAAAAACGGCCAGGTTGAGCGCGCCCGGCTGACCAAGGCCGACCTCGATCATTTTTACTCGCTGCTTCTGGAAAAGAGGCGGGAAATCCTTGGTGATGTGGGGTCGATGGAAAGCGAAGCTTTCAAGAATCAGGACAATCATTCAACCAGTCCCATGCACATGGCGGATGTCGGAACCGATAATTTCGAACAGGAATTTACCCTGGGCCTCATTGAAAGCGAACGCCAGTTGTTGCGCGAAATTCAGGAAGCCCTGGTTCGCATCGAAGAAGGCACTTATGGAATTTGCGTGGCGACCGGAAAACCCATCGGCAAAGCCCGCTTGCAAGCTACGCCTTGGACCAAATACTGCATCGAATACGCCCGAATGCTTGAGCAGGGCATGGGAGGCAATGAATCGCGATCGGAGGGGGGCGATGTTGAACATGTGGAAGAAGAAGAATGATTCACCGAATGGATGAAACGCGGCTGGCTTATGCCGTAGTCGCGATTTTTCCGCCGCTGGCTGAAAATTTCGTAACCGTTCACGGCGGCGCGGAAAACGGCCGCGGGATTGCGATCCACGCGGCTGCGTGTCTGGGGCGGCGCGGTGATTGGCGGTCCCGGTACACCGATAAAACCCGTGCCCGCCGGGACGTACGTGGAAAACATCCGGTGCGTGAATGGTTACAAAATTTCTTCGGCCCCTCATCAGGGGATATGCAAGAACAGGGTTTCGTGTAGTCCCGCTTTCTGCAAGTCCCGATAACTACCGGGGCTTACACCGATTTTCATGCTCCGGTGTCCGGAACGCCGGACATGCGCCACTGTTCGTAAAACAAGTCCCGGCGTACAATCCAGTGATGAACGATCAACGAAAGCTGGATCATGCCATGTTGGCCGGGGACAGCCATCATCATCGGAGCGTTTCCACCACCACTGGTAACGCGGTCGCTGCGAGTCTTTCGCTTCCGGACGAAGGTATTACCCGCGATCTTGAACCGGCCGCCACTTCTTTCTCGGCGTGGGCGCTGTTTATAGCGGTGGCGGGCACGGGACTAGTTGCCGATCTCTGGAGCAAATACGCCGTGTTCGCCTGGTTGGGTTATGGAAGGGGAGCCAAAACCGTGATCCTGATTCCCCACGTGCTGGCTCTCAAGACGACTCTCAACGGCGGTGCGGTTTTTGGAATCGGCCAGGGACTATCGCTGGTATTTATTCTCGTAAGCCTGGTTGCCGTGGGATTTGTCGCTTATGTATTCATGAGCAGCTCCCGGAAACAATGGGTCATGCACATTGCCTTGGGACTGATATTGGCCGGCGCGATGGGCAATCTCTATGATCGTGTTTTCAATCACGGCAATGTCCGTGACTTCCTTATGTTTCTTCACTATTGGCCGTGGATATTCAATCTTGCCGACGCGATGCTCTGTATCGGAGTGCCGCTTCTGATATTGTGCTGGGGATTTCAGAAGCCGCGGCCGAGACGATCCTGTTGAAGAACAAATGCGGCCGCGCCGCTGGAACTGGAACCGCGCATGTCCCATAACCATCTTGAAAAACTCCACGAACTGATTCGCGGAAAAACCGCCAAGGTTGGTGTCATCGGCTTGGGGTACGTAGGTCTGCCGTTGGTGCGGGCGTTCTGCGCCGGCGGCCTGCGGACCATGGGATTCGACGTGGACGAATCCAAAATCCACCGGCTTGGCGCAGGGCGCAGCTACATACGCCATATTCCCTCCGGCGTAATCGCCGGGCTGATCCAACGCGGCGTGTTTATTCCCACCACCGATTTTTCGCTTCTGCCGCGCTGCGACGCCCTGATTATCTGCGTGCCCACACCCCTTACCATCAACCGCGAACCCGATATGCGGTACGTGGCCGGCACCGCCGAGGTGATTGGCCGACGACTCCGGCCCGGGCAACTGGTCGTCTTGGAATCGACCACTTATCCCGGCACCACGCGCGAAGTGGTGCTGCCGCGGCTCCAGACCGGCGGACTCAAACCGGGGCGGGATTTTCTGCTGGCCTATTCACCGGAACGCGAGGACCCCGGCCGGAAAGATTATCAAACCGCGGATATTCCCAAGGTGGTCGGCGGCCTAGACGAGCCGTCCCGCCAGGCCGCCTGCGCCCTCTACGCACACGCCGTGAAAACCGTTATTCCGGTGGCCAGTTGCGAAATCGCTGAAGCGAGCAAAATCCTCGAAAACTGCTACCGCTGCATCAACATTGCGATGATCAATGAAATGA
>JAJZKJ010000002.1 GCA_021804195.1 Acidobacteriota bacterium | reverse complement strand
TCAGGCGACAATATCGAGATCGAGGTGAAACAGCATCAGCGCCAGCAAGGCGCCCACTCCGGCCGAGGGCAGAGTGGAAAGAATCGTGATGGGATGGATGAAGCTCTCGTACAGAATGCCCAGCACGATATAGACGGTGATGATCGCGGCCAGAATCAGCCAGGGTTCGTTGGCGAGGGAGTTAATCAGCGCCTGCGCCGTGCCTTCGAAGTGGCCGCGCAGGCTGAAAGGCAGATGCAAGCCGGCGATGGCGGATTGAATTTGCGTAATCGCCTGGCCCAGCGAGGCGCCGCGGGCCAGATTGAACGACAAGGTCACGGCGGGAAACTCGCCATAGTGACTGATGACCAAGGGCTGGGTTTCGAGGTGAACCTGGGCAAACGCGGCCAGCGGCACCTGGGCGCCGCCGGCCGCGCCCACGTAGAGCGACCCCAGGGAGCCGGGATTCCGGCTGAAGCGATGGGCGTTTTCCAGAATCACGTGGTACTGATTATCCTGGGTGAAAATGGTCGAGACCTGGCGCTGTCCATAGGCGTCGTAGAGGGTATTGTCTATGGCGGCGGGTGTGATGCCCAGCCGGGCGGCAGTGGCGCGGTCAAAGTCAATGCGGGCGGAAAGGCCGCCGGGCTGCTCATCGGTCGCCACGTCGCGCAAGGCGGGAAGCTGGCGCAGCCGCGCCAGCACGCGGGGCGCGTAGCGGGCCAGCTCGGCGGCATTGGCGTCATCGAGGGCATACTGATACAAAGTGCGGCTGACCTGATCGTTGACGGTAAGCTCCTGCACCGGCTGCATGAATAACTGAATGCCGGACACGCGCGCCAGCCGCGGGCGCAACTGGCGGATGATCTGCATGGCCGAAAGCGAACGCTGGGCGCGCGGCTTTAAATTGATCTGAATGCGGCCGCTGTTGAGGGTGGTATTGACGCCGTCAATGCCGATAAACGACGAGACATTGGCCACCGCCGGATTCCGGAGCAGCACTTTAACCAGCGCCTGCTGGCGCTTTGCCATCTGCGGAAACGAGACCTGGGGCGGCGCCTGGGAAATCCCCAGTATTTCTCCGGTATCCTGCTGCGGAAAAAAACCTTTGGGAATGATCCAGAACAGCCAGAGCGTGAGCCCCAGCGTGGCCACGGTGACGACCAGCGTGGCGGGCTGATGGCGCAAGACCCGGCGCAGCAGGGCGGCGTAACCGTCAACGCATTTTTGCCACCAGCGTTCGGTGAGGTGATAGAAGCGTCCGCGGCTTACCTGTTCGGGCGGGCGCAGCAGGCGCGCCGCCAGCATGGGCGTCAGGGTCAGGGATATGAGCGCGGAAAAAACGATGGTGGCGGCCAGGGTGAGGGCAAATTCGCGAAACAGGCGGCCGACAATATCGCCCATGAACAAAAGCGGAATGAGAACCGCGATGAGCGAGACGGTGAGCGAAATAATCGTGAAGCCGATCTGTTCGGCGCCGCGCAGGGCGGCCTGCAGCGGGGGTTCGCCGGCTTCGAGAAAGCGGGCGATATTTTCGGTCATGACAATGGCGTCGTCGGCCACGAAACCGGTCGAGATGGTCAGCGCCATGAGCGAAAGATTATCGAGGCTGAAGCCGAGCAGATACATGACGCCAAAGGCGGCCACGATGGAAAGCGGCACGGCCACGCCCGGAATCAAGGTGCCGGGAATGGTCCGCAGGAACAGGAAAATCACGAGCACGACCAGCGCAATGGTCAGCAGGAGCTCCATTTGCACATCGCGCACCGAGGCGCGGATGGTGTTGGTGCGGTCAGAGACAATGGCGATTTTGAGCTGCGGCGGAATCGCGGCCCGCAACTGCGGCAGCAGCGCCTTGACGCGGGCGACCACGGCCAGCACGTTGGCATTGGGCTGGCGCTCGACATTGAGCAGCACCGCCGGCTGGGCATCCTGCCAGGCCGCGAGCTGGGAATTTTCCACGCTGTTGACGACCGTGGCCACGCTAGCCAGCCGCACCGGCGCGCCGTTCCGATAGGCCACCACCAGGCGCCGGTACTGGCGGGCGCTGGTGAGCTGGTCATTGGTCGAGATTGCGTAGTTTTGCCGCGGGCCGTCGAGGTTGCCTTTGGGCTGGTCAATGTTGGCGGCATCAATGGCCGTGCGCAGGTTTTCGAGACTCAGTCCGTAGCTGGCCATCTGGCCGGGATTGGCCTGTATCCGCACCGCCGGCCGCTGACCACCGCTGATGGTGACCAGTCCCACGCCGGAAAGCTGCGAAATTTTCTGCGCCAGCAGCGTATCGGCGAAATTTTCCACCTGGGACAATGGCAGCCGCGACGAAGTCAGCGCCAGCGTCAGCACCGGGGCATCGGCGGGATTGGTTTTGCTGTAGATGGGCGGCGAGGGCAGGTCGGCGGGCAGATAGCTGCTGGCGGCGTTAATGGCGGCCTGCACTTCCTGCTCGGCGACATCAATGTTCTGGCTGAGATCGAACTGGAGCAGGATGACGGAGCTGCTATAGGAACTGGTTGAAGTCATCTGGCTCAGGCCGGGAATTTCGCCAAACTGCCGCTCGAGCGGCGTGGTCACCGCCGATTCCATGACCCGGGGGCCGGCGCCGGGGTAGGAAGTGACAATCTGGATGGTGGGATATTCAACCTCGGGCAGCGCCGAAACGGGAAGCTGGCGATAGGCCGTAAAACCCACCAGCAGCAGCCCCAGCATGACCAGCGAGGTGGCGACCGGCCGCAGTATAAAAATGCGCGAGGGACTCATGATGCCTTGGAAGATGCCGGTTACGGGCCGCTATCAGGGCTGCCGCAGCGTGACTTTCTGACCGGGGCGGAGCTCATTCTGCCCGTCGGTCACGACCGCTTCGCCGGCCGAAAGTCCCTTTTGGATTACCGTTCGCAGGCCGGTCACGTAGCCCGTCCGCACGGGACGCATGCGCACGGTATGATTGGGCTCAACCACGAACACGAAGGTGCGGCTGGAATTGCGCTCAATCGCGGCCGAGGGCACGACCAGCACCTGGCGCAAGACACGCAGGCGAAGATGGACATTGACAAATTCATTGGGCCAGAGCTTATTGCCGCGGTTGGAGAAGATGGCTTTGAGCTGGATGGTTCCGGTAGTGGGGTCAATCTGATTGCTCATGGCCAGCAGACGGCCCTGCGCCAAACGGGTTTTGTTGTCGCTGCCATAAGCCGTCGCTTGCAATGGGCCCCGCGCCATGGCCTGCCGGATGGGCGTGACCTGATTTTCGGGCAGCGTGAAGACAGCGACAATGGGCTGGACCTGAGTGATGATGACGATGCCCGTGGTGTCGGTGGTTTGCACAATATTGCCCAAATCCACCTGCCGCAGTCCGGTGATGCCGCTGATCGGAGCGGTGATGTGGGTATAGGCGAGATTCAACTGAGCGGCTTTCAAGGCCGCCCGGTCCAGGGCCACCGTCCCGGCAAATTGACCCACCAGCGCCTGCTGTAAATTCAACTGCTGCAGGGCCAGAATTTTCTGCCGGTACATGGCCTGATCGCGCTGCAGGTCAATTTTGTCGTCGGCCCACTGCGCCTGGTCGCGCTGCAGCGCGGCCTGGGCCTGGCGCACGGCGATCTGATAGGGGCGCGGATCCACCACAGCCAGCAACTGTCCTTTATGCACGAACTGTCCCTGATGAAAGACGATGCGCACCAGCGGTCCATTCACCTGCGTGCGCACAATGGCGGTATTGGCGGCCTCGATTGTGCCCAGCCCCTGGACGACAAAGGGAATGTTTTGCCGGACGACCGGCGCGGCGAGCACCGAAACCGGACCCCTCATGCCGTGGGAGGGTTTGGCGGGAGCATCGGAGGTTCGCGAACAAGCCGCGATGGCCAGGGTTAAAAATGTTAACAATAGACTGGCGGACCGATGCCTGCCAGAAAATTGGAATAAGCGTGTGTTCATATGCAAAACAAACTACCCGCAAGCGGCTTGCACCGGTCTATTTGCCTATACGCTGAAAAAGACTCCGCGGCATCAGGGGCGGGGCGCGAAGCTACCAGTAGCGGGCCCGGCTTTCCGGAGTTTCCGCGGCTTTGGCCACCACGGTGATTCCGCTTTCGTCCACGTGATAGCCGCGGGCGCGGTCGGATTCGGGATCAAAGCCGACGGTGCTGTTGGCGGCGATATGGACATTTTTATCGAGAATGGCGCGGCGGACGCGGGCGCCGGGCCCGATATAGACGTTATCCATCAGAATGGATGCTTCCACCTCGGAGCGGGTTTCGAGCACCACATTGCGGCTCAGGACCGATTCCCGCACCCGGCCCCCGGCCAGAAGGCAGCCGCCCATGACCAGTGAGTCAATGGCTTCGCCCTTGCCGCGTTCGCCGTCATACATGAACTTGGAGGGCGGTGTGTTGAAATTGGAGCTCATGATTGGCCAGGCCCAGTTATAGAGATTCAGCTCCGAGTCCGGCTTCCGCAGATCCATGTTGGCCTCATAATAGGCACGGATGGTGCCGACATCGCGCCAGTAGGGCCGTTCGACCTCATAGCCGCCGTGCACGGGGATGCGATTGCTGGAAAAGTCATAAGCATAGACATCCATGTGCTCGACCATATAAGGAAAGATATTGCGGCCGAAGTCATGGGCGCCGCCCTGCAGAGCATCATGCTGCAGCACTTCCACCAGCACGCGGGTATCGAAAATATAATTTCCCATCGACGCCAGCGACCAGTCCTCGCGCCCGGGGATGACCGGCGCGGCGGCGGGGTCGGGCTTTTCCACGAAGTTGCGGATGCGGAAGCTGGCGTCAATATCCAGCACGCCGAAGGGCTTGACTTCACGGCGCTCGATTGGCAGGGAGGCCACGGTGGCGGCGGCGCCGTGCTCGAAATGATAGTCCACCATCTGCCCGATATTCATTTTGTAAACGTGGTCGGCGCCAAAGACCGCGACCGCATCGGGATTGAACTGTTCAATCAGATTGAGATTCTGGTAGATCGCATCGGCGGTGCCGCGGTACCAGACATCGCCGACCTGCATCTGGGCCGGAACCACGGTGGCAAAGGCATCGCGGGCGCCGACGACGAACGACCAGGCGCGCTGAATATGGCTGATCAGCGACTGCGCCTTGTACTGGGTCAGCACGTAGATGGAGTCAATGCCGGAATTGATCAGATTGCTGAGAACAAAATCAATCACCCGGTAGCGGCCGCCAAACGGGACGGCGGGCTTGGAACGGTGTTTGGTGAGCGGGTACAGGCGCTCGCCTTTACCGCCCGCCAGGACCAGGGCCAAGATGCGTTGCCGGCTTTTGCCTGCGGCCATAACCCCAACCGTCCTCTCTGCCTGCCTTGCTGCCCGCTCTATCTGATCCTATGCCAGAAGCCCGGCTTCGCGCCGGCCGGGATTCAGGGAATCGTGAACCATATTTAAAAATAGCTGATGCAGGCGGGGATTGGTGGTTAATTCCGGATGAAAAGTTGCCGCCAGCTGGCGGCCCTGCCGCACCAGCACCGGCTCCTGATCAAGCCGGGCCAGCACTTCGACCTCCGGCCCGCAGGTGAGGATGCGGGGAGCGCGAATAAAGATCATCTCCGGCACCGGCGCGGCTGACGGCGGCAAAAGCTTTTCCCGCCAGTGGCCCGAGGCCGCGAAACTGTCAATCTGGCGGCCATAGGCATTGCGCTCAATTTCGATATCGAGCGTGCCCAGACTTTCCTGCCGGGGGTGGATCACCCGCATGGCTTGCAGAATCGCGCCGGCGCAAGTCCCAAACACACAATGGCTTGCGGCATATTCTCTCAATTGATCTGTCATGTTTTGCCGGCGCAGTAAATGCAACTGAGTCGTGCTTTCGCCGCCGGGCAGAATCAGGCCATCCAGTCCCTGCAAATCTTCGCCCTGGCGCACCCAGACATAATAATCGCCCGGGCTGGGCGCCTGACCGGCCCGGGGATCAAGGCGCAAGCCGAGCCGCTCGAGCATGCGGGCATGAGCGGAAAAATCGCCCTGCAGGGCCAGGATTCCAATGCGCATAAAAGTTGACGCCGGCGGCAAGAAATTGGTTTCGGATAGGCGTCGCTGGGTTGTGATTTACCATCCGCGGGACTGCAATTGTTCTTCCGGCTTGAGGGCCGCGGCTTCGGTGCCGCGCATGGCCTCGCCCAGATCCTCACAGCACTCGAGCAGCACATCCGGGTTCTGATAATGGGTGGTGGCGCGCACAATGGCATGGGCGCGGGCCGCGGGATCATCGGACTTAAAGATGCCGGAACCGACGAAGACGGCTTCGGCGCCAAGTTGCATGACCAGAGCGGCGTCGGCGGGAGTGGCAATGCCGCCGGCCGAAAAATTCGGCACGGGCAACTTCCCTGCCCGCGCGACCTGCTGCACCAGCGGCAGCGGCGCCTGCAGTTGCTTGGCGCGGCCGTAGAGTTCTTCGGCGGGCAGCACCGACAACTGGCGGATTTCAGCCATGATGGCGCGCATATGGCGGACGGCATGAACGACATCGCCGGTGCCGGCCTCGCCCTTGGTGCGAATCATGGCCGCGCCTTCGGCAATGCGGCGCAGGGCTTCGCCCAGGTTGCGGGCGCCGCAGACGAAGGGCACCTTGAAGGCGTGCTTATCCACGTGATAGGCTTCGTCGGCCGGGGTCAGGACTTCGCTTTCGTCAATGTAATCCACGCCCAGGGCCTCGAGAATGCGGGCTTCCGTAAAGTGGCCGATGCGGCATTTGGCCATGACGGGAATGGTTACGGCCCGCATGATTTCGCGGATTTTGCGGATCGAGGCCATGCGAGCCACGCCGCCCTCGCGGCGGATGTCGGCGGGCACGCGTTCGAGGGCCATGACCGCACAGGCGCCGGACTGTTCGGCGATGCGGGCCTGCTCGGCGTCGGTGACATCCATGATGACGCCGCCCTTCAGCATTTCAGCCAGCCCGGTTTTAAGTTGAAATTCCTGATTTTCCATGACGAACACCTAACCAATTACTTATTTTAAACCGAACCCAGATGAGGCGGTGGGCAGCCCGTTAGCGGCCCGGTGAATCGGCCCGGACGACCAGGCCCAGGCTGATGAGCCCGAGCAGCGTAATGGTCTCTTCCAGCCAGACGCTTTGGCGGTGAAGACGATTGAAATTCCGGACATACGGATTGCCGGTATGGGACGCGTGGATGACTCCGCCGGCGGCGATGCGATCGCGCTCCATGGCGGGAATGATGTGGTACTGGGAATATGCAGTCGCCGCCAGCATGGCGACCAGCAAAGCCATCGGCACAAGCGCGGCGCGGGGCCGGCCGAACATGGCGCGGCGCGCCAGGGCCAGCAGAATGACCGCGAGCAGGCCCGCAACCAGACCCATCTGATGCAGGATGCGGATTAAATGGCCGACGATGGCGCCCGCCGCAGCCACATGCGGACTGAGCATCTCAAAGCTGACCGCGGCCGTGATGGGAAAAAATATTTCTCCGCCCAGCCAGACCACAAAGGTGAGATAAAGCAGAAAGCGCAGGCTGTTTTTCAGCATTCGATATCCCTCATCAGAATAGCGGATGCGCATGAACCCCGGGGACGGCGCGTCATGACTCGGCCGCCGTATTCACTCATACAAATTCGCCCCCCGGAGGGAACCCAGCGAAGAGCCGCGGACTAACCGCGCGTATGCAGGATCGTAGCCGGCAGCCGATGGGTATGGCGATAACGGGACTGGATGGTGGAGAATTGCCGGGCCAGCCGGCTCCAGCGGCGGGCCTCGGCGTTATAACGCTCGAGAATATTCGGCAGAAAATAAGGCCGGTTTTCACGCAGCCATAGCTTTTTATACATCGCCCGCAGCTCAAAGTTGTGATCGCGCAGATCCTGCACCAGCCCGTTCACGCCGTTGATGCGGTAGAGCCGGTCCTCCACCCGGCCCGGAACGGAGAGATTCTTCTGAGCCTGCCGGTAGAGCTTGACGATGTAGCGGGCATAGAGCGCCTTTTGGCCGAGATAGTCCAGGCGGCGAGCGGAAAACGCGGTCATCGCCAGCAGGCGCCGGTTTTGCCGGGCCTGTTGGCGATGGCGAAGCACACTGCTATAAACCTGCTCGGCCAACAGCCGGATTTGCGGCGCCACGGCGCTCATTTTCCGGTAATAGCCCTGACCATGCCGGGTAAAGGCGTCGAGCCAGACCAGCCAATCCATGGCGCCGGCGCCCACGGACTGATGCAATAGCTTTTGAATGCGGGTCAGCGCCTCGACTTCATGCTCAAAATGATGGCCTGAGGCGCGGAAGAAATCCCAGTCGTAGTCCGCCCGGAAGCGGCGGTTGTTCATGTGCGTCTGCCAGCCGGCGGCCGCGCCGTAAGCCAATCCGTACCAGGCGTTGCCGAAGAGCGCTTCGCCATCATCCATCCAGGTGGTATTGAGCACGCCGCGGGCGCCAAGGGCGCGGCCGTCACGGATGAAAACCCGGATATTGGGCAGGGCCTCGGAATAATCCGGATAGATGCGGCTCCAGTTGCTGACCCCGGGTGAGACCCATACCGGTAATCCAGCCCGGCGGAAGGGCGCGATCTCAAAATCATAGGACGCGCGCGGGGCGTAATCCCAGGGCAGCGCCACCATGTTTTTAGGCAGTTGAGAGAGCAGTTCCGGATGTTTTACGGCGATATCGCCCCAGAACATGACCCGGCGATGATAGGGACGCAGCAAGGCATCAATCTGGCGGACGTAGCTGATGAAGACCTGGCCGCGGCCTTCGGCCTGGACCAGGGAGCGGGTTCTTCCCTGCCCCAGCTGAAAAGTTTCGTCGGCCCCGATGTGGAGAAAAGGCGAGGGAAAAACCGCGGCCAGTTCATGAAACATGCGGCCAATCAACCGCAGCGAGCCGGGCGCCACCGGCGAGAGCACGTCGCCATAGGGCAGTTCGTCGAGAGGCTGGTATTTCTGATATTGCAGGATAAGATGCAGATGCCCGAACGACTCCTGTTCAGGCACGATCGTGACATGGTACGCCCGGGCAAAGCGGATGAGCCTGCGGGCCTCGCGCGGCGAGATGGCGCCGCCCGGTTCATGCGCCAGCGGCAGACCGGGGTAGTTGAATGTGTCTTCAAAGTAGAGAGTCAGAACGTTGACCTTCAGCCGGGCCAGGCGTATGACGATGCGCTGGAGCTCGGCATAACGCGGCAGCGGTCCGCGGCTGATATCATCCTGCACACCGCGCCAGCGCAGCGCCGGCCAATCCACGACGCGCAGGCAGGGCGCCAGCGCGAGATGGCGGGAAACCAGCCGGCCATGGACGCGCCGCGGCGGGGCCGGGCGCAACAGTTGGCTCAGCGTCTGGACACCATAAAAGACACCGGCCGAGCTGTCGCCCACGACCGCGGCTTCAAAGCGGTTGACCAGCAGCACATAGCCTTCGCGCGCGGCGGCCATGGGAAAATGACGCAACCCGGCGCGGCGCATGAGCAGCCGGCCGGCGGGAGAATGCAGCCGCGCCAGCACGATGCGGCGCGCCGTATGCGGACCGCGCAGGCGAGCCCGGACCCGGTCCACGCGCCAGAGTTCGCGCTGCAACTGGAGCTCGGCAAAATGGTCCGCGGGCAGGCCGCTGGCGTTAAGGATGCGGACTTCAGGACCCAGACGCAGTTGTCCGCGGTGACGCACCAGACTCCGGGGATACGGCATGAGGTGAACCGGCAGTCTGGCGGGGATCGCGACCGCCCCCAGGGCCGGAACCAGAAGCATACAAAACAGAATCGGAGCAGCCGTTAAGAACAACCATTCTTTCCGCCCGCGGCGCGGGATGGGCTGAATGGAAATTCCCTTTATGTGGACACTCTCGAAAATGGTTCGTCTGAACATAAAAACGGCGACGCGACAATGCGACAGTTTCCCGGGCTACATGCCGGCTCAGGTATGTTTATTCCGCAGGAAGGTAGGAATATCAAGATCGTCGCCCGGCTCATCTTCCGCCGCCAGATCATCGGGCGCCAACTGCAGGCGCGGCTGCGCTGGTTCCGCGGCGGCGTGATGATTGTGGATTTCGCGCGGCATCGGCGTGGGAGAAGCCGTGACGGCCGGCGCCGGAGTTTTGACGGCCACGGGAGCGGCCGGACGAGCCGCCGCCGCGGGGCGTTCCTGCGCCGCCGCGGGCCGGTCCAGTGACTCGCCCAGGCCGGTAGCAATCACGGTGATTTTGACTTCGTCCCCCATGTCCTCGTTCAGCACCGCGCCAAAAAGAATATTGGCGTCTTCGTGGGCGGCATGCTGAATGATGCTTGACGCCTCGCTGACTTCCGAAAGCATGAGGTTGCTGGAGCCGGTGATATTGATGAGAATGCCGCGCGCGCCTTCGATGGCGCTGGTCTCAAGCAGCGGGCTGGAAATGGCGGCGCGGGCCGCTTCAACGGCCCGGTTCTTTCCCCCGGCCACGGCAGTGCCCATGATGGCGTATCCCATGCCTTCCATGATGGTGCGGATATCGGCAAAATCGCGGTTGATGATGCCGGGGATCATGATGATGTCGCTGATGCCCTGCACCGCCTGGCGCAAAATATCGTCGGCAATGCGGAACGACTCAATAAAAGGGGCATTTTGCGCGACTTGCAGCAGTTTTTCATTGGGGATGGTGATGACGGTGTCGAGTGATTCGGCCAACTCCCGCAGGCCTTGCTCCGCCTGGGCCATGCGGCGCCGGCCTTCGAATGGAAACGGTTTGGTGACCACGGCGACGGTCAGGGCCTGAAGCTGGCTGGCCAGCGAAGCAATCACCGGCGCGGCGCCGGTGCCGGTGCCGCCGCCCAGCCCGGCGGTAATAAAGACCATATCGGCGCCTTCGAGCACTTCGGCGATCTTATCGGTATCCTCCAGCGCCGCCTGGCGTCCCACCTGGGGATCGGAACCGGATCCGCGGCCGTTTGTCAGCTTGCCGCCGATCTGGATGCGCACCGGAGCGCGGGACTGGTTCAGCGCCTGGGCATCGGTGTTGCAGACGATGAATTCGACGCCGTCCAGCCGGGCGTCAATCATGCGGTTGACCGCATTGCCGCCGCCCCCGCCCACACCGATGACTTTTATGCGGGTCGAGGCGGCAAGATCGTCTTCAGAAAGCGAAATCCGGAGATCATCCATAAAATAAAGAATACAGGATACACAAAGCCGCGGGACAAAACCTGGAAGAAGATGTGCATATCACAAAACCGGGAAATTCAAGCGACATGGACTTGCCTTTCCCTTTAGTACAAACCTCCGGAAATTGCCAGCATCGAAACCATTGAAGGAAGGTGGTTCCCATGCGGCGCATTTCCATTCTGTTTTTTTCCACGGCATTGCTGATGATCTTTGCTCTGAGCGCCTTTGCCCAGTCACATCAGGGAGAGTTCTCGGCTCAGGTCAGCGGAGTTTTTACCAAAAACACCAACTTCAACAATGTCACCAGCAGTCCGAGCAGCGTGAATCACCAGATCGCAACCAATTCCGCCGGCCTGCTATTTGGCTACCGCTACCAATTCAACTCCTGGGAAGCCCTGGAAGTGGAGTATGGCTATACCGAAAACGGGCAACGCTATTACACTCCCGCGACCGCCGGCAACAGCAGCGGACTGGCCTATGCGATTACCTCCAAGATGAATGACTTCGATTTCAATGAAGTCATTACCACGCCGCGGCTGGCGGGATTTTTTCAGCCCTTTATTCTGGCCGGCGGCGGCGCGCTGATCTTTGTCCCCAGCCACAATACCTTCGGAGCTGCCAGCCAGACCCGCGCCATGTTCGACTATGGCGCCGGCCTCGATTTTCACATCGGCCATCTGGGGGCCCGGGTGGAATACCGCGGCCTGATCTTCAAAGTTCCGGACTTCGGCGTACCCGCGCTGGCGAGCAACCGTTATACCCAGATCGCATCTCCTTCGGTGGGGTTGGTGTTTACGTTCTAGCGGCGTGTAGCAAAATAAAACCCGGCGGAAGCCATAGGCTGCCGCCGGGTTCTTTAGTCGGATACTTACAGAACGCTTTAGCGGCGTCCGGGGCCGCCGGGGCGCCGGCGCGGCCCGCGGGGACCACCGCGATCGGGGCGGTCGCCGGAAAATGCACGCTCACGATAGCCTCCGGAATCGGAATCGCCGGTGGCTCCCTCGGGCGCGGGCAGCCCCAGTTTTTCCCGTTCTTCGCGCAAAATGGCCTTGCGACTGAGCTTGATCTTATTGCCCTCGAGCGCCAGGCATTTCACCAGCACCTGATCGCCCTCATTCAATTCGTCGCGCACTTCCTTCACCCGGTGCTCGGCGATTTCGCTGATATGCAGCAGCCCGTCCGTGCCGGGAAAGATCTCGATAAAAGCCCCGAAATCCACAATCCGCACTACTTTGCCAAGATAGGTTTTGCCGACCTCGGCGGTCGCGGTGATATCGCGCACCATCTGGATGGCGCGGTCGGCGGCGGGACCGTCGGCGGAGGCGATGTTGACCGTGCCGTCGTCGTTGACGTCAATTTTGACGCCGGTCACCTCCACAATGCCGCGGATCACCTTGCCGCCGGGCCCGATGAGGTCGCGAATCTTATCCACCGGAATCTTCATGGTGAAGATGCGCGGGGCAAACTGCGAAACCGATTCCCGCGGCGTCTGGATGGCGGCGGCCATGCGGTCCAGGATGAACAGACGCGCCTGACGTGCCTGCGCCAGGGCCTGGCGCATGATGGCCGCGGTGACGCCCGGGATTTTAATATCCATCTGCAGGGCGGTAATGCCCTCGGCGGTGCCGGCCACCTTGAAATCCATATCGCCGTAATGATCTTCGGCGCCGGCGATGTCAGTGAGCACGGCATATTCCTGGCCTTCCATGACCAGGCCCATGGCGATGCCGGCCACCGGACGCTGCATGGGCACACCGGCATCCATTAACGCCAGCGAGGCGCCGCAGACCGAGGCCATCGAAGAGGAGCCGTTCGATTCGAGAATATCGCTGACCACGCGCATGGTATAGGGCCAGTCTTCGGCGGCGGGCAGCATGGCGAGCTGCGAGCGCTCGGCCAGCGCGCCATGGCCGATTTCGCGCCGTCCCGGGCCGCGCAGAAAGCCGACTTCGCCCACGGAAAAGGGCGGGAAGTTGTAGTTGAGCATGAAACGCTTGAAACCTTCCCCCTCCAGCGTTTCCAGCCGCTGCTGATCTTCCTTGGTGCCGAGCGTGACGGTGACCAAAGCCTGAGTTTCGCCGCGGGTAAACAGCGCCGAGCCATGGGTGCGGGGCAGCACGCCGACTTCGCAGTTGATCTGCCGGATCTGATCAAAGGCGCGGCCATCGGGACGGCGCTTCTGCCGCAGCAGGGTCTCGCGGAACATGCGCTCCTGCATCAGCTCGAAATACTGCTTGGCCTTCTTTTTCAGCGCCTCGTCTTCGCCCGCGACCGCGGCGGCGGCTTCTTTCACCAGCGCCTTGACCCGTTTCTGGCTTTCCAGTTTGACATGGCGGCTGGTGTCGAGCGCTTCCCGCATGGCGGCGCCGTAGCCGGACAAAAGTTTCTGGTAGAAGGCTTCGTCGGTTTCGGGCGGGGTGACCGGCATTTTGGGCACGCCGGCTTTCGCGCGCAGTTTTTCCACCGCGGCCAGAATCTTTTTAATCTCCTGATGGGCAAACTCGATCGCCGCCACTACGGTTTCTTCGCTGGCCTCAAGCGCGCCCGCCTCGACCATGGCGATGCCGTCATCAGTTCCCGCCACGATGATGTTGAGGCGGCTGGCCCGCATCTCCTCATAGGTGGGGTTGACAATGAACTCGCCATCCACATGGCCGACGCGCACGCCGGCGGTGGGCTTGGGAAACGGGATGTCGGAAATATGCAGGGCGGCGCCGCTGCCGACCAGGCTGATGACGTCGGGATCGTTATTCTCATCGGCCGAGAGCACCAGGGCGATGACCTGGGTTTCATTACGGAAGCCTTCGGCAAAGAGCGGGCGGATGGGCCGGTCATTGACCCGGCTGGTGAGAATTTCCTTTTCCGTGGGCCGGCCTTCGCGTTTGATATACCCGCCGGGAAAACGTCCAGCGGCGTAGGTATATTCGCGGTAGTCCACGGTAAGAGGGAAAAAGTCAATGCCTTCGCGAGGCGAATCGGCCGCGGTCGCGGTAACCAGCACCACGGTGTCACCCATGCGCACGGTGACGGAACCGCCGGCCTGGCGGGCGACTTTGCCGGTCTCGATCGTCAGGGATTTTCCGCCGCTCAGAGCCACGGTTTCTGTATGAATTGCCATTATCTGTCTCACTTTCGCGCCGCAGCGCTGGCTGGAAAATATTCCCGCGGCCGGCCCGGCCGCGCGGAGATCGTTTTCCGCGCCGGTTCAAGAACAATGGATTGTTGGCTCGATTTGGCCGCGGCAGGATCGCGCGGCGCGGGTGGTGGGCTACAGGCCGGCCCGTCACATTCGGGTCAAAAATCCAAGTGAATGCTGCCGGCCGGAGCACGCTCCGGCCGCAAAAAGCTTACTTGCGCAGACCCAGTTTCTGAATTACGCCGCCGTAGCGCGCCGGATCCCGGCGCTTGAGGTAATCCAGTAAACGGCGGCGCTTCCCCACAAGGCTCAGAAGCCCGCGGCGCGAGTGATGATCCTTTTTATGGGTTTTGAAATGTTCGGTGAGATACGCGATGCGTTCGGTTAAGACCGCGACCTGGACTTCCGGCGAGCCGCTGTCGCTCGCATGAATGGCATAGGCGCGAATCAGATTTTGCTTGTTTTCAGGACTCAGGGGCATACAGATGCTTGATTTCCATGATTGATCTTGCGTCCCTCTTAGTATCCCATGAGCATGGGTGGAAATACAAGCACGGGAACACCTTGCGGCCGGGGAGCAACCAGGGAAAACAAGCCGGATTCTCACCAGACAGGAGTGCTCTGTCATGGCGGGAGAATTTATCTACGATGTCGAGCAGATCCGGGCCCGGGCACGGCGGCAAATGTCGGAAGGCGCGCGGACCGAGGCCTATCAGGGGGATGTGAAGCATACCATTGAGCTTCTCAATGCCGCTTTGGCCACCGAAATCGTCTGCGTGCTGCGCTACCGCCATCATTACTATATGGCCAGCGGCCTTGAACGCGAGGCCGCCGCGCGGGAATTCGATGAGCATGCCACAAACGAGCAGGAACATGCCGACCGGCTGGCCCGCCGCATTCAGCAATTGGGCGGCGCGCCGGATTTAAATCCCGCCAATCTGCTGACCCGCAGCATTTCGGTTTATGCCGCAGGCTCGTCGCTGACCGAAATGATACAGGAAGATCTGGTCGCCGAACGCGCGGTCATCGAGGTTTACAGCGAGATGATCCGCCATTTTGCATTTCGTGACCCCTCCACCCGCAGCCTGCTCGAAGACCTGCTGCGCGATGAGGAAGAACATGCCAATGACATGGCCGAACTGCTCTATCTGGTGAACCCGGCCACCGGTGAGACGAAAGGTGAGGATCCGCTAGCCCGGGCGAGTTGAAAGAAAGGATCACGCTCAACATCGTTCAACGGCGGAGGGCCAGGGCAACCCCGGCCCTCCGATTTGATGCGGCGTCTATATGCTTTCGCGATGAAGCCAATGGCACTACGCCGTGCTGGTTATAATATTTATAGTTTTAAGCATTCTTCTACATGCGGCGAACAAAAATTATCTGCACCCTGGGCCCGTCATCCAGCGAACCCGCAATGATTCGCGAGCTGGCAATGGCCGGCATGGACGTGGCGCGGCTGAATTTTTCCCATGGCGATCATGAGTTCCACGCCCAGCTTATCGCCCGGGTGCGGCAAGTGGGCCGCGAGCTGGGCAAGGAAATTCCCATACTTCAGGATCTGGCCGGCCCCAAGCTGCGCACCGGACTTTTGGTCAATCGCCAGCCGGTGCGGCTTGAGCCGGGGCAAAAGGTCACATTGTTTTGCGGTGATGAACCCGGCGATGCCCAACGTCTCAGCACCAGCATTGATCTTTCCGCGGATGTGAAGCCGGGTGATTCGGTGCTACTGGCCGACGGCCTGCTGGAACTGCGGGTGGATGCGACCCCGACCTGTGAGGTTGTCTGCACGGTATTAAATGGCGGCTTATTGGGCGAGCGCAAGGGCATTAATCTGCCCGGCGCACTGGTCAACGTCCCCGCCCTGACCGACAAGGATTTTGCCGACCTGGATTTCGGCCTGGATCAGGGGGTAGATTATGTCGCCCTCTCATTCGTGCGCAGCGAAAACGATCTTCATCTGCTGCATGAGCGCATCCGCATGTGGGCGAGCCGGCATGACGGCCGCGGGCTCGATACTCCGGTGATCGCCAAGCTGGAAAAGCCGCAGGCGCTGGACCGGCTCCCGGAAATTCTGCAATTTGTGGACGCGGTGATGGTGGCGCGCGGTGATCTGGGCGTGGAAGTTCCGCTGGAACGGGTGCCGGCGCTGCAAAAACATATCATCCGCTCGGCCCGCCATGCTCGCCTGCCGGTGATCACCGCGACTCAGATGCTGGGCTCCATGACGCGGCAGCCGCGGCCCACCCGCGCCGAAGCCAGCGATGTGGCTAACGCGGTGCTCGATGGCTCGGATGCATTGATGCTTTCGGAGGAAACCGCCAGCGGCGATCATCCCATAGCTGCCGTGCGCATGATGGACCGCATCATCAGCGAAGCTGAAAAAATCGAGCAGCCGGCGCTGCCTCCGGCGCCCAGTCCCGATTCCATTCCCGACACCATCGCCGGATCGGTGGCGCTCGCGGCCCGCAACCTGCCGCTTTCCGCAATTGCCATATTTACCAAGACCGGGGCTACCGCGCGGCTGCTTTCGGGCTATCGTCCGCATTGTCCGGTCTATGCCCTGGCGCCCAGTGAGCGGACGCGGGCGCGGCTGGCGCTGTATTGGGGCGTGCAGGCCATGGCCTTGCCGGAGATGAACTCCACCGATGATATGCTCGGCCGGGCGGAAGCGGTTTTAATCGAAAAAGCCGGCCTCAGAAGCGGACAAACCGTGGCAATTGTCGCTGGCACGCCGTTTGGCGTGGCGGGCAGGACGAATCTGATGAAAATCGTACGTTTATGAGTGATTAATATTCAGGATGGATTCCATCTGTTTCCAGATGAAAATCCATCCTGTTTGCGCCACTTCGTCTGTAATCTATTGAGCACTTCGCTTGCCAAACCCAAACTGGTTGAATTTCCAGCTATTCAACCGCTTCGGCGGGAAATAAGCGGCAATTTATCCGGCCCGGGCCGTAATATTTTCCTGCTCCGCGAGAATTTTTTGCAGCTGAGCACGTCCCTTCTCCGGCTCAAATGGAATAGAAAGCCAGCGCGTGGGCGTCGACCGCATTACGGCTTGAAATTGCGGGTTCCCGGCATCAGAGGTCATCATCAGCCAATGGCCAGACTGTCCGGGGTTGGCACGCAGCAGAGAATAAAAAGCGGCCGCTGGATGCACACCCAAATGTTCCCATTCCAGCACAACGGCCTGATATTGCCTTGACCGCAGACAAAGCCGTGCGCGTTCTAAATCGGGTGTCCAATGGCAGCAGAGCGTGGCCGGGGCAATCCATTTGCCCAGCCATTCCTGCCAAAAATGGTCCCGCGTAATGGTCAGAATTCGTACTACGCGCAGCCGACCCGGCCTGGAAGCCCGGAACTGCGGCTGAACGGGCGCCGGGCGCACGGCCCGCTCTATGGGAAAGCGAATCTCCCATCCCGAGCCCGGCAACGCGGAAAATTGCCAGCCGATTTGCCGGCTCATCTGCAGGGTTCCGGCTGACCAGGGGTTCAGACCCGCGCCTGGTTCAACTCCAAGCGAATGGAATTCGCAGCGAGCCATGCGATCTCCGCCGGCGCGGCGGGTGTGCAGCCAAAGCGCGGAAATTCCGGCGACTCGTAAATCCCATAACCAGGCCGCCAGGGTCTGGAGCCAGAGTTCGGGCTTTCCCTCGACCCGCAGCCAGGGTTCCTGACGACTCTGCCAGCGAATGGTCATGGTGGCCGCCCCGACGCCACACCCCCAAAGGTCCAAAGCGGAGCGGACGCAATCCAGCCAATAAAAACAAACCGCATCTTCCCGCGGGTTTGCCCGCAGGATGGACGCAAGCCGGCGCAGACGGGCATGCAATTTTCGGGCTCGCGCGGTGGGTATATGCTCTGAGCCTGCGGACATTTCCGCCAGCATGGCCGCCAGATCGTGAATTCCCGCCTGGCAAACGCCGGCAGCCAATTCCCGGCGCCAATCGCCGGCAGAGCCGCTTTGATTTTGCGAAACAATTTCCAAAGACGGCATTCCAGCGTTCGGCCTCGCATGGAAAGGCATATATATAAGACATGACTATTCCATTCCGAAAAACACGTTCATGATCTATGTATCAAAAAAATTTCCCGCTTTACGCCAGCGTTCGATTCTGTGCTGGTAGAGTTCCGTCTTTGAAAAAGCGGTAAAAAGCTCCAGGTTGCGTTCCAGAGCCTCCGCCAGCGTCACGGCCATCTGCTCCGGATGAAGATGGGCGCCACCCTCGGGCTCGGGGATAACTTCATCAATCAGGCCCAGGCGCAGCAATTCGGGCGCGGTCAGCCGCAAGGCCTCGGCCGCTGCCTGCTTTTTTTCCGGATCACGCCACATGATCGAAGCACAGCCTTCGGGAGTGATCACGGAATAAATGGAGTTTTCCAGCATCAGCACCCGATTGGCAACGCCAATGGCCAGCGCGCCGCCGCTGCCGCCTTCCCCAATGATGACGGCCACCACCGGCACCCGCAGCCGGGCCATTTCCCGCAGATTCACCGCAAGCGCCTCCGCTTGCCCGCGTTCTTCGGCATCAATGCCGGGATAGGCGCCCTGGGTGTCAATGAAGCTGAAAATCGGCCGCTGAAATTTTTCCGCCAGCCGCATCAGGCGCAGGGCTTTGCGGTAGCCTTCCGGCTTGGCCTGGCCGAAGTTGCGCCGCATCCGTTCTTTCAGATCGCGGCCGCGCTGCTGGCCGATCACCATCACCTGGCGGCCGCGGAACACCGCCATGCCTCCCACCAGAGCCTCATCGTCGGCAAAACGCCGGTCACCATGCAATTCGCAAAAATCCGTGCAGATATCGCGGATATAGTCGAGAAAATAGGGGCGCTGGGCATGCCGAGCCAACAGCACCCTCTGCCAGGCATCCGCACCCTGAGAATGGGAGGGGAGAGACATGTTCAAGTCCATTCTTAATCCACTTTACGCAAGGCGCCGCAATGCCGTATGGCGCGGCGGAAAGCGGCATCCGCGGTGATGGGATTTTGCAGTTCGAGAATCTGCTCGAAATGCTCGCGCTCGCTGCGCAGATATAAATGCAGCCGGGTGGGCCCGGGCTTCCGGTTCAGAATTTCAGGCAAGGCGCGGGCGGGTTCCGGCTCCAGCCGGTCCAGATCCACGCGCAGAATCATGGCCCGCGGCGGCTGGGCCTGCTCGCGCGCCAGCTCGCTTAATTCCTCGAGCTGCAGCCGGGCCGCACCCTCGCTGTCGGCCAGCCAGCGGCCGCGCGCCAGAACCGGAATGGAGGCGCGAAGCAGTTCTCCATAACGGCGAAACGGCTCGGCAAAGCACAGCAATTCTATGCTTCCTTCACGGCTTTCCAGCCGCGCCACGGCCCAGTTTTCGCCCCGTTTGTTGCGCTTGATCTGCAGTCCGGCGATCACGCCGGCCAGGCGCACGTGCTCGCGCTCACCCCGCACCTCGCGCAGTTGATCCAGGCGATCGGCCTCAAGTTCCAGCAGCAGATCATCATAGCCATCGAGCGGATGGGCGCTGACATACATGCCGAGCATATCTTTCTCATGCTGCAGCTTGGTTAATGCATCCCATTCCGGCTTGCGGGCTTTGACGGCGGCGGGCTGGGCGGCTTCAAACTGCAAAAATAATCCGTGCTGCCCCTGGGCCTGATCCCGCAAATGCTTTTGCGCCTGTTCCAGCGCGCCATCCAATTCGTCGCATAAAGCCGCGCGCGTTCCCCAGGCATCCATCGCGCCGCCTTTCACCAGGCTTTCCAGCACGCGGCGGTTCAATCCGCCCACCCGCCGGCAAAGATCCGGCAGATCGGAAAAGGCGCCGCCCCGGGCGCGTTCCTCCAGAATGGCGCGCACCGCGTTCGCGCCCAGATTCTTGATCGCTTCCAGGCCAAACCGGATGGCTCCCGCGCTGGGGGTAAAGCGCGCATCGCTCACGTTGATATCCGGCGGCAGCACCGCAATCTGCATGGCCCGGCATTCCTGAATATACAGGGCCACATTGTCGGTATTGCCCATTTGCAGCGTCAACAGGGCGGCCATGAACTCCAGCGGATAATGCGCCTTCAGCCAGGCGCTGCGAAAGGCGATCACGGCATAGGCGGCGGCATGGCTTTTGTTAAAGCCATAGCCGGCAAATTGCTCCATCAGATCGAAGACTCGGGCCACCCGGTCGCGTGGCAGGCCCCGGGCCGTGGCGCCGGCGATAAAGGTTTCCCGCTGCCGGGCCATTTCCTCGGGCTTTTTTTTGCCCATCGCCCTGCGCAGCAGATCGGCTTCGCCGAGCGAATAGCCGGCCAGCTCGTGCGCCGCCCGCATCACCTGCTCCTGATAAAGAAATACCCCCAGAGTTTCGGCCAGTATGGGTTTCAGACCGGGCAGATCATACTCGATTTTTTTGCGTCCGTGCTTGCGGTCGATAAAATCGTCAATCATCCCGCCCTGAATCGGGCCGGGGCGATAGAGGGCGTTGAGAGCCGTCAGGTCACTGAGCTTATCCGGGCGGTAGCGGCGCAGGATGTCGCGCATGCCGTTCGATTCAAACTGAAAGATTCCGCTGGTCAGGCCGCGGCAGAAAACCTCATAAGCCGCGGGGTCTTCTTCGGAAACCGCATCCCAGTCCACGCTCTGCCCCCGGGCCTCGATCAGCCGCTGCGCTTCCTGCAGAATGGTCAGCGTGGTCAGGCCCAGAAAATCCATCTTCAGCAGGCCGAGTTTTTCCAGGCCGTTCAGATCGTACTGAGTCACGATTTCCTGCCGCGCGGTGCGGGCCAGAGGCACCCATTCCGTGAGCGGGCGGGGCGCGATGACCACCCCGGCGGCGTGCATGCCGGCATGGCGGGCCTGGCCTTCCAGCCGCCGGGCATGATCGAGCAATTCCTTCACCCGGCCATCCTGTTCCACCAGACCGCGCAGCGACGGCTCCTGCGCCAGCGCCTGTTCGAGCGTGATATTGAGCTGGTTCGGCACCAGCTTGGCCAGCCGGTCCACCTCGGCATAGGGCATGTCCAGGGCCCGGCCCACATCCTTGATCGCGGCCTTGGCGCCCAGCGTGCCGAAGGTGATGATCTGGCAGACGTTGTCCCGGCCGTATTTGCGGGTGACGTATTCAATCACCTCGCCCCGCCGCTCCATGCAGAAATCCACGTCAATATCAGGCATGGAGATGCGCTCGGAATTGAGAAAGCGCTCAAATAACAGCCCATGCTCCAGCGGATCAAGATCGGTAATGCCTAAGGCGTAGGAAGCCAGACTGCCGGCCGCGGAGCCGCGGCCGGGCCCGACCGCGATGCCGTTCTCGCGGGCATAGCGTATAAAATCCCAGACGATGAGAAAGTACCCGGCATAGTTCATCTTCTGGATCACCGCCAGCTCGCGCGCCAGGCGTTCCCGGTATTGT
>JAJZKJ010000194.1 GCA_021804195.1 Acidobacteriota bacterium | reverse complement strand
GCTTATTCACGAGGTATACCTGCAGGCGTACGGCCTGCGCGGCATCTGGCCGCAGCTTTGGCCTCTGTTGCTCATCGCCGCCGTCACGCTGCTCTGGAGCAGTTGGGCGTTTTGGCGGAAGCTGAATTAAGGCGGTGCCAAGGATTTTGGCCGGGAATATAATAAAATTGTTATATGCCGGTAGACACTCACGCGAGATACTTGATGCCATACTATTGCGGAGCAACCTTATGATGATAAAGAGCCGACATCAAAGCCAAGGTGGCGTACAAGCTAAGCGCAGCAGCGATGCCGTCGCGATTTTGAACCGTATGGCCGGGGACGACCCTTCTTTGCTTCAAAGCATTGAGGCCAGTCGCACCAATGCCCGCGTGGCCCAACTCATTTACGTTGCGCGGGCCGACGCCGGCCTTACCCAGGCCGAGCTTGCCGCCCTGATTGGCACCCGCCAGCCGGTGATTGCCCGACTCGAAGATGCTGATTACGCGGGACATTCTCTCTCGATGCTGCAAAAAATCGCCGCCGCCCTCGGCCGCACCCTGCAGATCGAAATGCCGCCAGCCGGCAAAGCAAAGCACCGCGCGAAATGAGCGACGCTGCGTAACATTGCGGCTGCCCAATTCACACCGGTGGTTCCGATTGCGCCCGCATCGCGAGCCGGTAACATCTTGCTATTTTTACATGCAATGCGCTACCGGCCCTCCAAACACTGTCAAGCGGGCCAAATGCCAATTCCGGCCTCCCGGCTGTCGCTGCGCGCGGGCCACGAGCGCAGGTTATCCAGTCGAAGATATTGAATTTCTGCGACGGCTTGATCCGTAAAATCAGGATCGATTCCCGCCATTGCGACGACACTCTCGTAGCGGGCGGCCGCCTCCGATCGCCTGCACAAATGGGTCAATAGCCTGCCGCAAGCGAGTGCCGCCTTGGCCCTCTGGCCGTTTGGGGTTCGGGGCTCGTCGGCTAAAGCGGTGTATTCGGCAAGGGCGGCGGCAAAGCTGCCTTGCTCTGCGTGAACTGTTGCTTGATTGTATCTTGCGTGTGCCTTCTGTTCGGCGGTTGCTCCTTCCATCCCGATGACTTGGGCAACGTCTTCCAACTCAAGGTCGTACCTACCCCGCATGCTTTGGGCGATGCCATGGGCGATCAGGGTGTTCGCCCTCAAGAAGGGATCGATGTTCGTGGCGGTGAGCAGAGCCTCGAAACGATTGATAGATGAGGTCAATGTTTCCGGGTTGCGAAGAGCCCGCGCCGCACGGTAGCGAGCCTCTGCCACCAAGCTGTCCGGGATGCCCGGTATTAACGCGGCTTCGTCGAAATCGCTGGCCGCGGCACCCGCGTCACCTGTCCGCAACCGGATGGTGCCGCGGTTAAGTATGGCCCAAGCCAAGGTGGATGGCGAGGCCCCAGCCACCTTGGCGGCCATGGTATAAAGCGCGATGGCCTTGGACCCGTAGCCAGCCGCACTGTAACCGAGGCCGCAAGTAAGATAATATTGCGCGATGCGTTCGGCGAGCGGCTCCTCAAGAAATAGGGAATTGCTTTCGGCGATAATCGTCGAGGGGAGGCGGCAGTAAGGCGGCGGGTCGGAAGCAGTGTGGCCTAGGGTTGGCTCGCGCCGTGAACCCCCAATGAATAGGCAGTTGGCCATTGACGGGGCTTGGGGGGCCGGCGTTGGCGCACTCGCGAAAATGGGTGCTGTCGGCCGATCCGGCCGGGGGCCTTGCTGGATGGCGACGTGATCCGGGGCTACTAGCGGCGGGTCGCCAGGCTCCGCCACCCATTCCTTAATAGGGACTGCTCGCTCATCCAACCCATTGCCGTTGACTTGGCGGACCGGCTGTGGGAAGGTGAACAAGGCGGAGCAAAGGTTAGGATTTCGCCCCGCCAGAAAAGCCACCTGGAAATCTCCGAGCTGGCTCACGATCGTATTACCTTGAAACAAGCGGCGGCCGCCGGCGCTGCTGAGGTTTCCGTCTCTTATAACAAAATGAATTCCGTTCCACCAGAAGTCAGCTTCCTCCAGGACGAGTGTCGGGGGAGAAAAAGTGGCCCGGAAGGCGATCGTCCCTTGCCGGCGTATGCTAAGCCGCCCACCTTGGTAATCAATGTCCCCAACGTCGGAAACGCGGTAGGACAATTCGTTGTTTCTTATGAGGAGCAGAGGCTGATCCCGCTCGTCAAATAGCCTGAGGTTAAGGAGCCAGTAGTTGGCCTCGCGGGTGAGGCTTAAGATCGGATTTCCGTCCATCGCGAGCACGATGACGTACCCATCGCCATGGCTGGTTGCCACTACCGAATTGCTACCAAGGCTAATCCAACATTGTGGGTGGTGGCTATGCCAAAACCGGTCAGGGGTGCTAAAATGGTTATGTCGATTCTTATTGGCGGGATCAGAGTTGGCACGGCGGATTTCCTCGACCGAGAAGACGTTATTGGTTGCCTTTCTATGGCAGCCATCGCAGAGCATGGTGATGTCTTCCTCTATGTGTCCAACCGAGATTTTATAGCCGACGATGTGGTGGTATTCGCAAATGGGCTTTCCGCACATCACGCATCCATAACCACATCTTTCTCGCACTCGCCGTTTAAGCGCGACGGGAATGGCTGAGCGCGAGTGGTTGGATGGCATTTGGCACCCCTTTCTGCTTGAGCCACGATACCCGTGCCGGCCCGCCCGCTAACCGGATGACTCGGCGGGTGGCGGGCCGCGGTGGCTATTGTACCACGGCCGAAGTTACCATTTTCGGCGAAGGTCGTCCGGAACCTTGCCTGCAATATTGCGTGTGTGGTCGCCGCCCAGACAGACCATCCCGGATTCCAGACATCCCCTCTTATCCTCCTCCATATTGCCGCGGCAACAACCATTGACCGCCAAAAATTAACTGCGGCAGCCTCTTCTTTGGATAACTGAGTAAGAGCGCAACATGGATGGAACCACCAGAACGGCAGTTAGCCCAAGTTACGGAATTACGCGGCAAAAATAGCCCTGGCGCTAGCGCCAAGGCCGTTTTTGCAAAAAAGTTTTCACTACATGTTTTGCCTCCCGGCCCTAAAATCGAATCCAAAATTCGGCCTCGGACGCGGTAGGTCGCCTCGGCCAACCGCAGACAACACCGCGACAACACCGCGACAACAACGTCTGACCCAAACAGTAACCGCCTCGCCCTTTGCCGCAACCCATTAATTTCTTTGAGGCGCGCGGAAGTTTTTAGGCCGCTTTCGTCAGCTTTGCTGCGGTTGCCAAACGTGCGGAGCCTCGATGGCAAGGCTAAATCTCCCACCGGTAACATCTTGTTATTTTTACATGCAATGCGCTACCGGCCCTGCAAACCCACAACGCCTGGCCCATGTCTTGCGCCCCGCAAGTCGCGATGCCCGGCACTATCGCAAATCACTGCAACAAAAAAAAGACGGTAGGTCTTCACCACAAAGGTTTTGAGAGGCAAAACCGCATTGGTTTGCAACCAAGGCTGAAAAAATCGGGAAAATTCCGGAAATCGAGCGCAAAGTGCGAAAGTCGGGTTAGCGTTACACTGCGATGCCAACGCATAGATATTCTTTTGGCCGGCCAGCTTTTCATCGAGGGCTGGCCGTGCAGACGGTGATTACTCGACATGCCAAAAAATACCAGCGCCCATGGAGGCGGGTCGGCTGCTCGTCTGGAGCATCTTGAGGCCAATCGCCTGTGCCTGTCCCCTCAGGTAGGCCCAGAGGTATCGTATATCCGCCCACGCAGGATCGGAAATGAGCATCGCTGGTGTTGCTGATTTTACTTTCTCGCGAAACTTTTTCTGGAGCGTTCCTTTGTCGTCCACTTCCCCTTGGTACTGGCGCATGGCGTTATCGTAGCTTTTCCAGCGAACCACTTTGCGTTTTTTTCCCCGCCCCACGATATCCGGGCCGAAGAAAAGTTCGATGCTGCATGCCCTTCCGTTAATATCTGCCGCTTGCTGGCCCTGCGGCCCCACTGTGGGGTGGCTGCGGAGGCGGGCAAGGTTCGGTAACGTGCACCAATTTATATTGGGTGGAATTGCAATGCCGGTCAATCCGCGCAGGGCGGCATGCGCGGCGGTGTCGTTATCGAAAACGGCAAGAATACGGTTCTTAATTCCGCTACCAATAAACGCCTTGATGGTCGTGACCAAGTGACCCGCCCCGCCGGGCGCGATGGATGAGTCGAAATCCATGAAGGTGAACAGGTCCGTGAGGTGGGGGTAAACCAGCACAAGGGTGCGCTGCAGCACCCATGCGTCGAAGGTGCCTTCGGTCAGGATGACGAACGGCGAGGTGAGCGAGTATTCCATCGCCGCGTCTGTGAGCCGTACGTATTCGCCTTGGTCGCCGTCGAGGTATCCGGCGTTCACCAGGTCCACAAGGTCAAGCCTGACTGGCCATCCCGCGGGTGCCGCCTGCAGGCACCCGCGCAAGACGGAGCGTGGGTCAGAATGGAAGAAACCGACAAGGGCGTCGTGCTTGCGATTGCATATGAACTGCTGCACGGAAAGCGAGCGCGGATGTCTGCCCTCGACATCCGGAAATTTGCCGTGGCGCAGAAGCCGCCTGAACGTTGAAAGCCATTTGTCGAAAGAATATGCGCGGAGGAATTTCGTGTATCGGGACCTTTGGCTAGCGCGATCATCAAGCTCCAACTGGCGTCCCGCCTCAAAGTCCCCGGCGGCACGGCCGATAGTGAAGCCCATCAAGTCGAGCCGTTCCCGCATCTCGGCGACGTTGCTAACGTATTCATACTTGCCATATTCGTCCACCTGGGCGGCGTCTGCGCGCGCGTGATCGATCCTCGCGTCCTCCCGGCGGAACAATTGCAAGATTTCTCCGTTTATGTAATTCTCGCCCTCCAAAAGGCTAAGGCCATGCACCGAAAGCGTCCAATACGCACCCATCGCGGATTCCTTATCGTTTATGGCGAGGCCTAACTATGCTGTGCAGCCGCGGCGGGCCAATTTCGACCGGCCCCGTGGCATCTCGGCGGGAGTGTATTTGCCGCCAACGCGGCCATGCCGCGGTCGCGGCCCCATGGCCGCCGCGCGAGTCCGAGCACGCAACTTCGGGATTGTAAGCCGGGGTTCGGATGGCGTACAGCCGGAGTAGCGCGGCTGCCCGGCTCCCACCGCCTGCTTACGACTCTCTCCATCCATTGCTCCACCGCTCACCGGCGCTCGCGGCGCAGCCGCCCCATGTACCGCCTACAAACACAACATGCGACCGAGCCTGCCTCGGCAGCGCACATATTTGACAAGTAAATACCCCGCCCGCGCCGCCACGCGCCGCGCGCTCAACTTTCTACTTTCTCAATCTACCCTCTCGGCACAGCCCCCCCCTACCCC
>JAJZKJ010000193.1 GCA_021804195.1 Acidobacteriota bacterium | reverse complement strand
GAAACCGCCACCCTGCCAACTGGATGGCTTGGTGAAATTTCTAACTGGTTTTTGCCGGATCTATCACCTGCCGCCCCGGGCTATCTTTACGCACCGGGAACTGGCCGATCAACCAACCTCCTGCCCCGGCCAGGCGTTGCAGCAATGGTTCAATGCCAACGGGCGCCGCCGACTCGCCTGAGCAGCAGCGTTGATCCGCGCCGGCCGTTAAGCCAGGCTTGGTGTCCAGCGGTTCGCCCCGCTATAATTTGGATGGAAAAGGTGATCACCATGCATTGGCAGCAACCGATACCGAAATCCTATTTGCAGATGCCTTCCCAGGAACTTTTCGCCCGTATCGCCCGGCGCAAGGAGCAGTTGGGCAGGAAGCTGGTGATCCTCGGCCACCACTATCAACAGGATGATGTTATCCAGTTTGCGGATTTCATCGGCGATTCGTTTGCGCTTTCGCGCCAGGCGGCGGGCCTTTCCGACGCCCGGTATGTCATTTTCTGCGGCGTGCACTTTATGGCGGAATCAGCCGATGTGCTCACGGCTCCGCATCAGCAGGTAATCCTGCCCGACCTGGGTGCCGGCTGCTCCATGGCCGATATGGCCGCACTAGATGACGTGGAAGACGCTTTCGCCGCCTTGGAGCAGGCCAACAGTGCCGACCCGGATTTCCGCCTGGTGCCGATCACTTATGTTAACTCCAGCGCCGCGGTGAAAAGCTTCGTCGGCCAGCATGGCGGAGCCGTCTGCACCAGCAGCAACTGCGAAAAAATCCTTTCCTGGGCGCTGGACGGGCAAAAGCCCGGTGCGCCGCCGCATACGAAGATCATCTTTTTTCCCGATCAACATTTGGGCCGCAACACGGGTTGGAAAATGGGGTTTTCGTTGGAAAGCATGGTCTTGTGGGATTACCGGAAACCGGCGGGTGGCCTGTCCGAGCAGCAGCTGCGCGACGCCACGTTTATCCTCTGGAAAGGCCACTGCAGCGTCCATCAGTTATTCCGCCCGGAACATGTGGAGCAAGCCCGGCAGCGACTACCGGGCGTGAAGGTGTTGGTACACCCGGAATGTAGCTGGGAGGTGGTGCGAAAGGCCGATCTGGTTGGTTCGACCGAATTCATCCGCCAGCAAGTTGCCGCCGCGGCGCCGGGTGACAAGTGGGCCATTGGCACAGAGGTGCACATGGTCAACCGGCTGGCCCGGCAGCATCCTGAACAAACCATAATCGTCCTGTCCGAATGCCAGTGTCTGTGTACGACCATGTACCGTATCGACCCGGCGCATTTGCTTTGGGTGCTGGACCATCTGGTCGCAGGCGAGGTGGTGAATCAAATTAAGGTGGATCCGTTCGATGCCTATTGGTCCCGCGTGAGCCTGCAACGCATGTTGGACATCACCGCTGGCCGACCTCTTCAAGAACCTCCCCAGCCGCCGCCGGAACACACGACAACCGCGGTAGCGTTGCCGGCACTGGTGTAACCTTCAGGACATGTGTTAAAATTCCACTGTCCTGAAAATAGCGAGGTGGGGCGCTACCCGCACCACCACCCTCGCCCCCGATAGCCCGAACGTTTCACCACAGAGAGAACACAGAGGGCACGGAGGAACATATTTGACAGCCGCGTGGATCGCAATCCCGCGGCCGTCGTGGCTACGCCCGTTACACGTCCGCAGGAGATAAGTGACGGCTTTGAACACGAGGATTTCAGCGAGAATGTGCCCCCATGGTCGCTGGAGGGATGGCTGGCGACGTGAAAAGACGGGCGGGGCGCGGAATCATGACTGGAGCTCGGCCATGCGTAACGTACTTATGCCGGCGTTTCTGGTGCTGTGGCTCATTGGCGGAACGGTCGGGCGGGGTCACGCCGCACCGCCGCCTAGCGACCAATATTTGACCGGTTATCTGACCGCCGTGTTACGGCTACGCTATCACGTGCACCCTCTGCGGTTGACGGTGCATCATGGCGTGGTGAAATTAACCCTTCCCTCCATGCCACCGCAAGAAGCCGCGCGGATAAAGAAATCGCTCCTGGCGGTTCCGGGAATCCGCGCTGTGGGTATCCGGACCATCCACTCCATCCCGGGTCCCCCCGTTGCCGCATCCGCCCTGCATCCGCTCCCGTCGCCAACGGCGGGGCAACCAGAAACCAGGAACCGGAAACAACAAACCCTACCGTTCCTCCCGCCTCTGCCGCGACAATATCGCCTGACCTTCTCCCCACCGGCCTGGAAACGGCACGGCCCTTTATACCGTTTGCCGACGGGATTTTTCCCTCCCGGCCGGTTATTTACGCCGTTATTAGCCGATCCGAAGTGGCCCGGCTCCTCCGCCGCCTACGCCCATTATTCCCCCTACCATCCGAACGGGTTGAAAGATGTGGTGGCGGTGAGTATTGGTGATACGATCCCGTTTTTTCGTGACAATCTTCCCGGCGGCTGGCAGGAAGAAGGCGGGATGCAGGCGGATGTCTATGCCTACTTCAACATGGACACGACGCATAAGGACTTACAAAACGCGGATTACTTCGTCGGCGGTTATGCGGCGTTTCGGCATCGTAATCTTTCCTTTATCGTTCGGTTCTTCCACCAAAGCTCCCACCTGGGCGATGAATTCCTGATCAACAATCGAGCGTACTATGCCAACTCCAGTGGCATACCCGGCACAGGTCTGCGCACCAAGATCAGTTACGAACAGATCAACAGTATTGTGTCGCTGGACCTGTGGCGCCGCACTTTCCGCGTGTACGGCGGCGGCGGCTACCTGGTCGATGTCGGGCCCAGCACGCTGGGTAAATGGACCTTCGAATACGGCGCTGAATATCATGGACCGGTGCTGTGGCGCACACCGTACACCCGCTGGAATCCCGTCGCGGGCGCGGATTTCCAAAACTGGAGCTACAATCATTACGATACGGACATTTCGCTGCGCGCCGGCATCCAGGCAACCAACGGCCGACCCGACAGTCCGCGGCTGCAGTTTCTGCTCGAATTTTATACCGGCCATTCTTATTATGGCCAATTCTTCGTCAATCCAATTCAATATTTTGGCCTCGGCGTACACTTTTATTTCTGAGGAAGGAGTATGGCGTGTCTACGGCAACCATCGCACCGTTGGAGGTGGGAGTATGCAGCTGGTCGCTGCGGAATTCGGATTGGCCCAGTTTAAAGCGTCTACCGGAGACCTTACAGCTGCGGCTGCTGCACCTGGGGCTGGTTGAGGCGGTGGAACTGGCGGCGGATAAACAAGCCGCATGGGTGCAACAGGCCCGGAATTCCGGCTTGCTCTTCAGCGCGGCCATGATCGGTTTTCCCGGCGAAAATTACCACTCCTTGGCAACGATTAAAGCCACCGGTGGTTTTGTACCGGATGCCGAGTTTGAGACTCGCTTGAAACGGGTTGTGGCCGCCGGCCGAATCGCCCGCCAGCTCGGAATCTCTATTCTGACCACCCACGCCGGCTTTTTACCGCCCGCGGCGGAACGGGCCAATTTTCTCAAAATGGTTAAGCGGCTCCAGCGGGTGATCGACGCCCTGGCGGAATCCTCTGTGACCCTGCTCTTTGAGACCGGCCAGGAGAAGCCCACGGACCTGGCCGCGTTTCTAGCCGCGCTGGGGCGCGCCAATGTCGGTATCAACTTTGATCCGGCCAATCTTATCTTATACGGCGCCGGCGAGCCTGCCGCGGCGGTGGAAATACTTGGGCCCTGGATTCGCCAGATGCACGCCAAAGATGCGCGACGCAGCGTCGCAGCCTCCGGCGACCAATGGCGCGGCCAGGAATGCGTCTTAGGTGAAGGCGATGCCCAGTTGCCGCAGGTGTTGGCTGGTCTATGGCAGCGGGGATATCGCGGGCCGGTGATTATTGAATGGGAGGGTGGCGCGGATCAGTTGGCATCCCTACGGCGCGGCGCGGAATTCTTGCGCGGTATCATCCGAAATCTTCCCCGAACGCCCCACGAGGGGGCGGCCAAGCCGGCGTGAGCCAAGTTAAGGAACATCCGCTGGCGCAAGGCGGGCGGGACCTTTTTCCGCGCGCCACGAGCGGATGCGAGCCGGCTTGCCGGCGGCTAATTTTTCCAGGATGTCTAGGTTGATCTGATCCCACAACCGGCCGTTCGGGGCGAAACCTTTGGGAGTTTCGAGAATCTTGGGAATCGCCGCAAAGCGCTTTTGCCGGCAAATATAGGAAAAAGCGGGCAATCCCACACAACCACGCCCGATATGGGCATGGCGGTCCACCCGGCTGCCCCGCGGTTTTAAACTATCATTAAGATGCAGAACCCGCAGGCGATCCCGACCGACGATGCAATCGAATTGGCGTAGGGTGGCCGCCATGCCGCGCTCGGTGGTAATATCATACCCCGCCGCCAGAATGTGGCAGGTATCCAGACAGACACCCAGGCGATGCTCCGCACGAACAGCTTCGATGATCGCGCGGAGATGTTCGAACTTCCACCCCAGAGCCGTACCCTGGCCGGCCGTGGTCTCCAGACACAGGATGACATTTCTGCTGGCCGTTTGCTTAAACACACGCTCCAGCGAATCAATCATTCGCCGCAAACCAGCGGTTTCCCCCGCCCCACCGTGCGAGCCGCCATGCGTCACCAGGAAGGCGATCCCCAATTGGTCGCAGCGCTCCAATTCACCCGCCAAGGCCGCAATGCTCCGGCGCCGCAATGGCGCATCGCCGGCCGCCAGGTTAATCAAATAAGAATCATGCGCCACGATCTGCCGAAAGCCGAGGCGCGACGCTTCGCTGTGAAATTGGAGCACCGTGTCTTCCCGGAACGGCGGCGCCGTCCACTGCCGTTGGTTCCGGGTGAAAATCTGCACGGTCTGCAGATGCAGTGCTTCCGCCGCCAGCAACGCCTGATGCAATCCGCCGGCGATGGAAAGATGTGAGCCGAACATATTTTGGATTTTTTCCCAGGATGCCGCGGCCGGCGTCTAAGGACGAGCGCAGGTTGGACCAGTAGTAGGCACACTCCGATGTGCCGTCACACCAGTGGACCAGCCGCGGCACTTCGAGCTATGTCCACCGGGGCGGATCTTCAACCTGCTGCTGGAAGGGGCCACGGCGCGCCGCCAGCGATCCAATGATCCGTTCTGCGTTCCTTCTCAGGATGACTGGCCTGCCGCCTTCTTAGCCTGCATGGCTTCCAAAACCCGCATCGCTTCCGCGCTGGTGGAATCATCCATACCGTCGCCGGGTGCGGTATCCGATGCTTCCGCGCCCGGAGCGGGGCCGGTCTCCGCCACGGGACTGTTAGCCGGTGCCGCAGGCGCCGCCGCGGGTGAAGCGTTGGACGGGCCTGGCTCCGCGTCTTCCGCGGTCAGAACTATCGGCGTCGGCTCAATATTCTCAGGTTGGCC
>JAJZKJ010000192.1 GCA_021804195.1 Acidobacteriota bacterium | reverse complement strand
GGGACGTGTGAGCCTGCCGGGAAAGGCGACCGCCGTGATCGGCAGGGCGCCGGGCGGGGAAAGAGCGTACCTGCCGGAGGTCCGCGAGTAACGACTGGTCTCCGGAGTGCCGCAGGAACGTTTGCCATACATCAACTTTGAGGATGAGCGCCTGGCCGGGATGGAAGCCCGACACCTCGCTCTGTTGGTGGAAGAATACTACCGCCGCTTTCCGGCTTTCCGCGGACGCCAGATGGTTACCTGGTGCCTGGACGAAATCCAGCAAGTCACCGGGTGGGAGCGTTTTGTGCGGCGGCTTCTGGATACCGAAAAGGTGGAGATATTCCTCAGTGGATCATCCGCCGCACTTTTGAGCCGCGAAGTGGCTACGAGCATGCGCGGTCGAGGTTGGGAGGTCCTCCTACATCCGTTTGGTTTCGGGGAATTTCTGCGGCATCATGGCTCGCCAGTTCCAAGTGATATAAAGGCCCCGTCACCGGCGGAGCGGTCGGCTATGGAACATTCCTTGCTTCGCTATATCGAAGTCGGCGGCTTCCCGGAAGCCCAAGGTCTTGAGGTCGCCGACCGATTTGAATTGCTGCGGCGGTACGTGGATGTAGCGATGCTTCGGGACGTCATGGAGCGACACGGGGTAAACCATGTGGCGGCACTGACCTGGCTGGTACGTCATCTGCTGGGCAGCCCCGCCGGACTCTTTAGCGTGGAGAAATTTTATACCCGACTCCAATCTCAAGGCATGGCCGTCGCACGCGATACCTTGCATGCCCTTGTGCGTCATATCGAGGACTGCTTCCTGATTCGCACCTTATGGATGGAGGCGACTTCGGAGCGACAACGCATGGTGAACCCGCGAAAGGTATATCCCGTGGACCCAGGGCTGATCCCCGTGTTCGACCAAAGCGGTCGGGCCAATCGCGGCCATGCGCTGGAGACCCTTGTGCGGGTGGAATTGGAACGGCGGCGGCTGGAGGTTACGTATGTCAAGACGCAAGACGGTTTGGAAGTAGATTTTCTGGCACGCCAGCCGGGAAAGCCGCCGATGCTGATACAGGTGGCTGCGGAGTTGGACGATCCATCCGTGCGGGAAAGGGAAGTTCGCTCCTTGGTGGCGGCTCACGAACGACATCCACAAGCCACAATGCATGTGATAACCCTGACCCCCGAGATGGTTGCCGACATCCCCGCCGACATTGACATTCGTCCGGCGTGGCAATGGCTTTTGGCATCCGCGTGACCGGCGCATCCATGGTATGGCCGTGTGAGCTACCCGCGACGTATGGTGTGCGGATCAAAACTCCATCCGGCCAAGGCGCCGGCGCCGGCCTGGTCACGGTCCGGCCCGCGCTCCCTTCATGGCTTTAGTAATAATGGATTCCATATCGGTTTCGGAAAGATTGGTGCTGATAATCCTTCCATTCGGGCCGATCAGATATAACTGCGGGAAGCTGTTAATTGGGTAGTCGTCCACAACAGAGTACTGCCTGCCGCTGCGACCAATAAATGCCTGTTGCCACGGAATCTTTTCGGCGGCCAGATACTTCCGCACCAACTTCAGATAGGTATGTGAATATAATAATATGGAAATGATCACCAGCTTGCCCGACTTGCCAAACCGGTCGTATATCCGCTTCAATCGCGGCATCAAGGTGCGCCCCGGACCGCGCACCACGTCCCAGAAATCCAGCAGCACAAATTTGCCCCTGAATTGGGACAGGCTCAGAGTGCCGTGGCCGACAAGCTTCCGGAGCGTAAATGGCGATGCAACATCGCCGGCTTTAGGGTTCGCTTGACGAAATATGGGTATGGCCCCGATATCAAGAGGAGCCGGTTTAACCCCCACGGCGGCCGGCGGCACGGTTACTGCAGCGCTGGCGAGCGAATTGAGTACACTGCAATTTAAAATATATTTCCCCGGCGGGACCGCCGGAACGAAGAAGACTCCGTTCGGCCCAAAGGGATAAACCGCAAGCCAGCCACCAACATTGAGTTCTCGGCGGGACCATCCGGCGGGTGTTTTCGACCAGTAGTGCTTCCGCCAAACCTTTTTTTGCTGTCTGCTGAGTGTAAACCAATTGTCCGGGTAGGGTACAGGCGACAACTGAGGAGATAACCCGGCATTAAAGTCATAGTGTGTCCCCGCCGGCGGCTTGGAACCGGCGGTCCATTTTATCCTTCCCTTGATCGAACGGCCGGCGCCACCGGCTCTAAGCGGGACCGTCATGCGTTCAAAACGAATTGTGTTCAGGTGTTTATAACCCATTTTCAGATGCGTTCGCAGCAGAATCTGATAGCGCTGCCTGGTTAGACTCAGAGGCCCGCGACCGAACGGATCACGAATTTTATTGAATGCCGCCACGCCCCCGTGAAGATATGCGACCGCGGCGCGGAGCATGGCGAATCGGGTGAACGCCAGACACTGGAACCGATAGAGATCGCGAGACATAGTGAGGTTCCTATGCTCCGTGGAAAGTAGCGGATTCTTGTGCCATTGCGGATTCTTGCGCCATTGCGCCTTTGTTTGCCGATAGAGTTGCTTAATCGCAACCATTGCCTTGGGATACGGTTGCTCGAACGCCGCCAGTGTTTCGTGCCACCATTGAGTGATAACCGGAAGGGATGCGAGCACTTGGCGCCGGAAATCCGCGGGCATGGATGGCGGCTTCTTCGGAAGATAGATGGATCGCCATAATGATCGCAGACGATTCTTCCGCACAAGGCGCCGCAGCCAGATGAGGCAATAATGATTCTGCCTCACCATTGCCCAAGCCAGGGGTGTCGGCGGCGCGGCCTGATCCAGAACTTTCCGCAGACCATTCAACGCCGGCGGTGGCAGTGAAAACAGATTCTCCGTAACAGTTTTTACGACCGTCTGGTCGATATCGTATTCGACCAGCACCCCTATGGTCGTTCCGTCCCGGCCCACACGGTGCGACAGGATAAGCACATCCCGGATGATTTGCGCGGCCTTGTTCCAATGCTTTCTGGACCACTCAAACCGCGCCGCGAGCAGGGCGATCCTCGCCAGCATCTGGCTCTTGCTCAGTTCCGGTAGCCATGTTGACCATCCCCAGCGGGCGAAATCATGTCCCCAGTCGCAATAGGGCATTTCGCCGGCACGATGCAGAAGCTTGAGTGATTTCCGGGCGGCATGGAGATACCGCAACCCGATCTTATTCAAAGGATAAGTATTGGGGCGGGGGTTATGCATCCCCCGACCCTTTATTGAAGGCATCAGCTCAAAAGCCTGGTAATAATACAGTGCGGCATTGGCGGCCGGGTTATGATATTGAACCACTTTCGCATGCGCCCGGAGGCTATCCAGGTGATGCAATGCCGCCTTGGCGGCCGGGCTGAATGCCGCCGCGGGATGCTTCGCGGCGCCCAACACCCCCCGGCCCGCGAACAACATTACGAATGTGACGAACCAGATGAATGGCTTTTTCATTGGAAAATCTCCCGTATCGGTAAATATTCGGGGTGGCGGCGGGGTTCCGAAGGCGACTTCCGCAAGCTGTTTTGGAGCAGTAAGCGGTGGAAGGCTGCGGATGAGCGCCCCAACGCCCGCATATACGCCGCCTCGCTGCACTGCGGCGAGGTAAATCGAGGGAAGCGGCGGGAGCTTACCAGAGGCTGCTGTCGCAGTGGCCGATTTACCTGGTGCGACAACTTAACCGGCAAGGCCACCGGCTGGTGTCGCGGTGGCCGGACTGCCTGGTGCGGCAACATAAACGTCAAAGCCATCCCGCCGAAGAGGATCACCAGCCCCAACACCACCCAGCGGCGCAGCAATCGCCGCCGCGCGATGCGCTTTCGCACACCCTCCCACACGGCCGGCGCCGGGCTATCCGGTCGCAGCGCGGCGAGTTTTTTCTCCAATTCGTCCCAGGAGTCAGTCATAAATTAACCCGGTTTGATATCTTTCCGCAGCGCCGCCAAGGCGTAGCGGTAACGCGACGCGGCCGTGTTGGCCGGTACGCCGAGCACCGCTCCAATGGCTTGAAACGTCAGTCCACCCCAAATTTTCATCACCAGCACCTCGCGCTGTTCCACCGGCAGCCGGCCAAGAGCGGTTTCAACCGCAGCCCGCAACTCTCCGTCTTCCGCCACGGGCGCAAATACCGATTCGGGCGCTGCGGCAATCTCCTGGCGTTTTCGCCGGCTGGCTTGCGCGCGGGCCAGATTGCACGCCGCATTCCGCACGGATCGGAACAAATACGCCGCCGGATCGTTGACCCGCCGCCGGTGCTTCCAGAATCGCACAAAGGCATCCTGAAGAATGTCTTCGGCGTCGCTTCGCGAGGCACCCCATTGCCGGGCCAGCAGCAAAAGCGGGCCGCTGTGGCTCTCGAACCAGCGCTGCCAATCCTCTTGCGATCCCACGGGACCCCTTTCGCCGGAATAAAGACACGCTGTGGGCCAATTTTTGTCTATCCACATTACCTTGTCGCTTGCGGATATGCGCCGCGACGCCGTAGGATATGCGTGATGGTTAAGATAAAACATACGCTGCGGATTTCGCTCGTCCCGGCCCTCTGGTGTGTGGGTATCGGCCTGCTGGCCAATGCGCTGGTGCTGGCCTGGTCACGGCCCGGCTCAAACGAATCATCTTTTCCCATCGGCAATGTCATACGGGCGGCGACCCTTCTGCCGCGGCAAACCGGGGCTGGCCGCGGCGAGACTCTCATACCGTTGCAGCTCGGCGAGCACGACTGGGGGCTGGTGTTGTTCGACAAGCCGCGCCATGTCTTTGCCGTCTACCGGATTCTCCCCTCGGCTTCACGGATTCGGCTCATGGCTGTGCGCGATTATCGATATGACCTGCGGCTGAAAGACTTCAATAATGCTTCCCCCACGCCCGCCCAGGTCCGGCAAATGACCATGCCCCCGGCCACCACCAGGTAGCCATCCTTGACCGTAACTAACGAGCGACTTATGATCGCACCCGCTTTGTGAATTGTTTCACTGAAAGTGCTTCAATCATCCGGGAGCCGGAATGCCGCCGCAATCTATTCTACAAACTATCCATGCGGCAACGGCGGGACAAACCCGCCGGCAAATTGGGTTGCCTCTACACCGCACGGCGCACTTGCCGCTCGCCGTCGCAACGAACCATTTGTATCAACAATGGGGGCTGCTGGGATTGCTCTTTTTGATCGCCCTGATGTTCGGGGTCGGCAACGTGGTGATATCCCATCTGTGCGGACCGGCGCGCAAAGGCCGCGTGAAGGATTCCAGCTACGAGTCCGGCGTCGATCCGCTCGGCGGCTCCAAGAAGAGATTCAATGTGCACTTCTATCTGGTGGCCATGATTTTTCTGGTCTTTGACGTGGAAGTTCTATTTCTGATTCCCTGGATCAGCGTGTTTAATAAC
>JAJZKJ010000191.1 GCA_021804195.1 Acidobacteriota bacterium | reverse complement strand
TACGGTTTTTCCACCCTCGCGCACAAGTGTAAGCTCGGCCAAATGAATTGAATTGCATCCTGATACGTAAAGCGATTACCCCGGATTGGGTCAATGCCCTGTTGGGGGGGCACTCCTTTAGGGGGGTGTTAAGATTTCCAATTCGGGAAAACGAAAGTAAGGATGGCCCACTCAAGCGCATGTTGCTTGAAGGGGCAATAGGGGGGCTTGGCCCCACCCCTGATGCAGCCGCGCCGCGGCCACTCTGGTAAAATCAGGTAAGGTTCTATAGATACATGCAGGCGCGTAATGGCATTCGACACCATACAATACGAGCGCGATGGCGGGTTGGCATGGATTACGCTCAACCGGCCGCAAAAATTGAATGCATTAAACCAGCAGCTATTAACCGAGTTGGGTCAGGCGCTGGATCGGGTTCAAATGGATCCCGGCATTCGGGTTATTTTGCTCACCGGGGCGGGCGAAAAGGCCTTTGCCGCCGGCGCCGATATCAGTGAACTGACGGAATTGACCCCGTTGACCGGACGGAAAATGGCCCTCGATGGGCAGAGTCTCATGCGCCGGTTTGAATTATTTCCCAAGCCGGTTATCGCGGTCATCAATGGACTGGCTCTGGGCGGCGGCCTCGAACTGGCGTTGGCTTGTACTTTTCGGATCGCCTCCGAGACGGCGCGGCTGGGGCAGCCTGAAGTTAAATTGGGCCTGATTCCCGGCTATGGCGGTACGCAGCGTTTGCCTAGACTGATCGGAGCCGGGCCGGCGCTGGAAATGCTGCTGGGGGGCGAGCCTGTCAGCGCGGCCCGGGCGCTCCAGCTTGGCTTGGTCAATCAGGTTTCGCCGGCCTCTGAATTGCGCGCCGCCGCTACGCAATTTGCCCACAAACTCGCCGCCCTGTCGCCCTGGGCTCTGCGTCTATGTCTCGAAGCCGTGCGCCGGGGCATGGAAACCAGCCTGTCCGATGGGTTGCAGTTGGAGGCAAGTCTTTTTGCCCTCGCCTGTGGCACTGGGGATATGCGCGAAGGCACGCAGGCTTTTTTACAAAAACGAGCGCCCCGGTTTGCCGATCCGGATTTTTAAACGATCGTCCCGCCGGCGCCGGTTAACTGCATGAAATCCAAGTCACGCCCGCAAATTTTAGCCCGTTCACTTTCCGGAAGTTATAGCGCGCAGGGATGCCGTTTTGCCCTGGTAACCAGCCGTTTTAATCAATTCATCACCGAAAGGCTGCTGGCGGGTGCGCTGGATGGCCTGCAGCGGATGGGAGCGCAGGCTCAGGATTTGCAAGTCATCCGTACCCCGGGCGCCTTTGAAATTCCCATCGCGGCGCGCCGGGCCGCGGCCAGCGGACGCTATCACGCCATCATCTGCCTGGGTTTGATTTTGCGGGGTGAAACCCCGCATTTTGACTATATCAGCCGTGAAGTCACGCGCGGCATCGGACAATCGGCGCAGGAAACCGGCGTGCCTCACAGCTTTGGCGTCCTCACCTGCGAGACTTTAGAGGAAGCGATTGATCGCGCCGGCCTGAAGGCCGGGAATAAAGGTCTGGAAGCGGCGCAGGCAGCAGTCGAGATGGCGAATCTGTTTCGCGCCATGTCTGGGCCGCATCCGGTTGCCGTCAAAAAAACCAAAACGCGGAATTCCCGGAAGCGCAAAACATGAGCCACACAACCACCCCTCCCTCCCATGTCCAGGCAGAATCCGGACGGCGGATTCTGGCCGTGGTGGACGATTTATTTTTTCTCGCCAAAATCCAGGAGACCGCCCGCTGGCTGGGCGTGAAACTGCAGATTGCCCGCAATCCGGCCGAAGTCGAGGCCGAGTTGGCGCAATCCGCGCCTCCCAATCTGGTGATTGTGGATCTCAATGCCCGGCAATGCCCGGCGTTGGAAATCATCGGCGCCATTGACCGCCATCCCGCGCGCAAAAAAATTTCCCTGATCGGCTTTGTCAGCCATCTGCAGGCGGAACTCAAGCAAAGCGCCCAGGCCGCCGGATGCGATCGCGTCATGCCGCGTTCGGCATTTTCTCTGCAGTTGCCGGCACTGCTGCGCCGCTACGGCTTGCCCGATCCGGCTTGATTTCATTCAAGCGTGCCGCCCTTCCGCCCGCGAGAATGCGCGATCCATGAATTCCCAAGATACGATCGTCGCCATCGCTACCCCTCCGGGACGCGGAGGTTTGGGCTTGGTGCGTCTTTCGGGTCCGGCGGCGCGCGCCATCGCCCTTCAGATTTTTCCCGGGCTGCGGCCGCGTCCCTGGCGGCTGCAACACGCGAAATGGCGCGAAAATGGCGAACTGGTGGATGAAGTGCTGGTCGCCTGGTTTCCCGCGCCGCGTTCTTATACCGCCGAAGACGTCATCGAAATCTCGGCCCACGGCTCGCCGGTCCTGCTGCGGCATTTGGTCCAGGCATGTCTCCAGCAGGGCGCGCGGCTGGCGGAAGCGGGAGAATTCACCCAACGGGCTTTTTTGAACGGACGCCTCGATTTGACCCAGGCCGAGGCCATCGGCGACCTGATTCACGCCCAGACCCTGGCCCAGGCCCGCCATGCCGCCCGCCAGATGGAAGGCAGTCTGGCCCGCGCTCTCAAGCCGCTCAAACATGATTTGTGTGAATTCATTGCCCGCCTTGAAGCTGGCATTGACTTTGCCGATGACGATGTCAGCCAGCTCGGCCGGGAAGAAATTGCCGGCGCCGCAGAACGCATGCAATCGGTTTTAGCCGCCATGGCCGCCAGTTATGCCCAGGGCCGCTGGCTCCGTGAAGGCGCCTTGCTGGCCTTGGCCGGCCGGCCCAATGCCGGCAAGTCCAGCCTTTTTAACCGCCTGTTGGCCATGGAACGCGCCCTGGTCGCGGCCGAGGCCGGCACCACGCGCGATGTGATTACCGAGCGGCTGCAGTTGGCGGGCATTCCCGTCACACTGGCCGACACGGCTGGACTGCGCGACGCCGCCCATGCCATCGAGCGGCAAGGCATGGAAAAAACCCGTGAAACTCTTGCCGAGGCCGATCTTGTGCTGCTGGTTCTCGATGGCGCCGCGGCATTGACCGACGCTGATTTTTCCCTCATGTCTCAGATCGCGCAAATGCCCCGCGTGGTTGTGGCGCGCAATAAATGCGACCTGCCATGCGCCTGGAGCGCCCAGGAACAATCTCGCGCCATGCAAGCCATCCATTTCCCTTGCCCATCGGGTCAGCCTCCCTGGCTGGAGGTTTCAGCTCTCACCGGCGAGGGCCTGGATGCGTTACGCGCATATTTGGCCCATACCCTCGTTCCCCAATCTGAGGAAAGCGGCGAATGGATCACCAACCAGCGCCAGGCCCGGCACCTGGAGGCCGCGGCCGCCGCGCTGGCCCGCATGGTTGCAGCCAACCGGCAATCCGCGCCGCATGAAGCCCTTCTGGTCTGCCTGTACGCCGCGCTTCAGGAGCTGGATGCGCTCACCGGTCAGACCACGGCGGAGGATATACTGGGCTTGATCTTCTCCAGTTTTTGCATAGGCAAGTGAGTTTCTGGAACGTGGCATGCGGCAACTCGGCAATTTCATTCGGAAGCATATAGCCTGGGTCAAAGCTCTGCTTCGATCAGGGGCCATGCTGCTGCTGATCACCGGCGTGGCCGCCGGCCTGGCCGCCCAACTGGCGCCGGCGCCGGCGCACTGTCATTTGGATTTTCACGGCAGTGAAGCCAATGTGGATTTAATCGGCCATCGCAGCGTGGGTCATGGCCTGGATTTTTATTCCATGAAGCACGAGATTGCGCTGGGACAAAGCGCCGCCCAGCAGGTCATCCAAAACAGCAAACTCATTACCGATCCGGAAGTCAACGAATACATCAACCGTATTGCGCAGAATCTGGTGCGCCATTCCGATGCCCATGTGCCTTTCACCGTGCATGTCATTCAAAACAGCACCATTAATGCGTTTGCTCTGCCGGGCGGATTTTTCTTTGTCAACAGCGGGCTGATTCTGGCCAGCCGGGCCGAAGACGAAATGGCCGGCGCCATGGCGCATGAAATTGGGCACGTTGCCGCCCGCCATGCCACCCGCAACATGACCAAAGACACGCTCTTGCAACTGGCGACCCTGCCGCTCGAAATCGTGGTGGGCGGGTCCATGGGCGGCTGGGGCGGAGTGCTGGCCGAGGAAGGCGCCAATTTCGCCCTGCCCTATCAGTTCATGCGTTATTCCCGCGCGGCCGAGCGCGAAGCTGACTGGCTGGGCACTCAGTATTTATGGAATACCGGTTATGATCCCGAAGGTCTGATTCATGAGTTCCAGCACATTGAAAAATTGGAAGTCCAGCGTCCGGGGCTGATGGCTCGCGCCTACGCCAGCCATCCCGAAACTCCCTCCCGCATCGCCGAGACTCAGTGCGAGATCGCCCGCGTGCTGCCGCCGCGCCCGCAGTATGTGGTGAATACCTCCGATTTCCGGCGTATCCAGCATCGCCTGGCCCGCCTGATTCATATGCATCTTTCTTCGTTCCGCACCCATGCCGTCCAACGCCCGCACAAGCCCCGCAAAATTCAGCCTCCGGTGCTGGCGCGGCCCAAGCCCGCGGCGCCGGCCTCCAGCGCGCTCACCAGATCGCATTAACGTTCTCTGACTGGGTTGGGGCAGTTGGCATGTAACTCAGCCAAGCTTCTACTTTTGACTCTTTCCTTGAATCATCTTTTTGTCTGCATCTCTCATCCAAGCAAAAGCGCATCGTTGTGGAGCGACGCTCACGGTCCCGTAAACGAATCAGGAACGCAACTCATGAACACCGAACAAATTCAAAAGTCATTGGATGATCTGCGCCAGGAGCAGGCGCGCATCTCGGAAGCCATTCGCACCCTCGAGCATCTGCTCAGCGGCAGCGTTCCCAACCGGCTGAGCCCGGAAGGCCGGGCGCGCATCTCGGAAGCCGCCAAGCGCCGCTGGGAAGAGCATCGCCAGCAGGCCCAGGCATCCGCCCGGTCGCGCAACGCCAGTTCCCCCAAAAAAGCCGCCTGAATGGGGGAACCTGACGGCGAACCGGCCGAATCGACTGACAAAGCCATGCGAAATCGCATGGCCCGGGCCCTCGTCCCGCGTAGAGGGATGGGGTGAATAGAAACGGCCCTTCCTTATTGAGGCCGAACGCTGGAATGGCGAAGCATAAAAATGGCGCCGTCATTGCGCAAAAGTGGTTCAGCGCCGGGTCGAGGAATGCCGCGCCACCAGATAGGGCGCCCAGCGGCGATATTGTGCCGGCGTCACCAGCGCGCGCAGCAATAGCTCCCGTTTATTGGCCAGCGGCCGGGTCCGCAGAATCCGCTCGGCTTCTCTCCTCCGCATCCCCGGCAGCCGCATTAATTCCCCCAGACTGTCGCGGTGTCAATC
>JAJZKJ010000190.1 GCA_021804195.1 Acidobacteriota bacterium | reverse complement strand
TCTGGACGTTGCTCTGGGTGAGCTGAAGCAGGTTGGCCATCAGCGAGTCATTCGTTTTTTTGAGACCCGAAGAAAGTTCCTCGCGCGCCTGCTGTTGAAGCTGGGCGGATTCGGTGCGGTTGCGGGCGAGTTCCTCGCGGGTGGCGCGCTCCGTGCGCTCGAGGGCCTTTTCCAATACCTCCAGGCGGGCGGGAATATCGGCGGCGGCCTTATCCATGCGGCCGGCGATGTCGCCGGCGAATCGATCCAGGCGCCGGCGCAGAGTGATGGCCAGGACAAACAGCAGAGCGATAACCGCCAGGAGAAGAACGATCAGCAAAAGCGTCATGTCATTAGTTTCCCGCATCCGATACGCCGCCACTGTACAGCGTGCGCAAACCCGCGGCCAGCGGTTCGGGCGCGTTACGTAAGCCGTCAGCGGCGTGTTGTTTCCATGGTATCCGTTCACGGCGGCGCGGAAAACGGCCACGGGATTGCGATCCACGCGGCTGCGTGGCTGGGGCGGCGCGGTGATTGGCGGTCCCGGCTCGCCGGGAAAACCCGGGGCCGTTGAAACACACGAAAAACACGCCGGCGCGTGAACGGTTACCGGTAAATGACGCCTGGTGAATCGGAGTTTTATGCCGGCGCCTGGTCCAGCCCGAATTTTCCGAAACGGGCCGCCAGCGTCGGCAGCACCAGCAGGTTCAGGAGGGTGGAAGTGAGCAGTCCGCCGACGATTATCTGGGCCAGCGGACCTTCGATTTCCCGGCCCGGCGCGCCGCTGCCCAGTGCCAATGGCAAGAGTCCCAGCGCCGCAACCAATGCGGTCATCAAAATGGCCGGCAGGCGGTCGATCGCGCCCTCCATGGCGGTCTGAACATTCCAAGAGCGGCCTTCACGTTCAACCAGATGCTGATAATGCGACATGAGCATAATGGAATTACGCAGGGTAATGCCAAAAAGCGTGATAAACCCGACCAAGGCGCCCAGCGACAAGACACCGCCGCAAACCCATGCCGCCAGAACGCCCCCCACCATCGCCAAGGGAAGATTCAGCAGCAACAACAATACATTGTTGCGGTATTTGAGCACCATAAACAACAACAGCAGAATACCGATGAACGCAATAACCGAATGAACCAGCAGATCATGCAAGGCTCGCGACGCGGCTTGCGCGGAGCCGGTGAAGTTGATCAGCACTCCCGGTGGAATTTTAATCCGGGCGATGGCGGCGCGCGCGGCTTGCACAAATTGCCCGGCGGTTACACCGGCCAGATGAATATTAATCATCTGCGCCCGCTGCCCGTTGATATGGGAAATTCGGTAGAATCCCCGCCCTTCATAAACCCTGGCGAGAGCGGAAAGAGGAATCCAAGTTCCCGCCGGTGTTTGAATGGGAAGTTGACGAACTTTGGATATGCGGTTCCATGTGGGCGTAAACGTAACCATAAGCGGCCAGACACGCGTGCCGTGATAAATGTGCCCGATCAGCCGCCCGCGGGCAAGCAGATGGATTGTGCTTAATACGGCCATGGGGGGCAAGCCCCACCGCCATAATTGCCGATAGCGCAGGCGCACTTTAATTTCCGGGGCGTTCCAGGCGGTCTGCGGGACAACGCTGCGCGCCCCGGGAACATTTTTCAGAACGGCGGTCAGAGCGGTGGTGGCTTTCTCAATGGCGGCGAAGTGATTCCCGATGATCTGAACAACAACGGGCGCTCCGGAACCGGAAATGGTTTCATTGATTCGTTCGGAGAGAACCGTATTGTAAGAAAGCAGCACACCGGGAAATTTTTTGATCAGGCGATTCATATCCCGGCGGAAATGTCCGGCCTGGCCGGGGGTCAGGGGTTGCACCTTAATCAGATATTCGCTGTACTGCGGGCCGAGAATATCGCCGGCGAGATTGGGCATGCCGGATCGTTGTTCAACCTCACGTATGTAAGGAATTTTTCGTAAATCGCGCGTGACACGGTTGCCGATGGCGATGGATTGATCCAGGGATGATCCCGCAACCAGAGCCAGATGCAAGACATAATTGCGTTCATTGAGGCGGGGAAAAAACTCGATTTTCAAAAATGGCGCGGTGGCAATCCCGGCAAGGGTACACAATGCCACCAGGGCAATGACCAACCCCCGCCGGTATTCAACCACCCGCAGAATTCGCCGGTACCATTTTTTTATCCGCCCGGTCAGCCAGGCATCGTGCCCGCGGACCGCAACCGAGGGCAGCAACGAGAGGCAAAGCGCCGGCGTAAGCGTCAGAGCGAGCACTAGGGAGGAAAGCACCGCGGCAATATAAGCCACCCCCAGCGGCGCAAAAAAACGTCCCGCCAGTCCGGTAAGTCCAAAAATGGGAAGAAAAACAAGTATGACCGCGAAGGTTGCGAACACCACAGCCGTTCGCACTTCCAGTGACGCCATAAGCACCACGCGCAGGGGGTGGCGCGGCGCCGCGGACAGGGCGTTGATCCGCAGCCGACGGGTGATATTTTCCACATCAATAACCGCGTCATCAACCACTTCTCCAATGGCTACGGCCAGACCGCCCAGGGTCATGATGTTAAGGGTATAGCCCAGATGCGTAAGCACGGTAATGGCGGCCAACAACGAGAGGGGAATCGCCAGACAGGAAATCAGACTGGTTCGCCACTCGCCCAGGAACAGAAAAAGCACGATGATGACCAGAGCGGCGCCAATAAGCAGAGAATCCATCAGATTGTGCAAGGCGGTGGTGATGAAATCAGCCGATTGAAGAATTTTTCCGTGCAGAATAATACCCTGGGCGCCAAGTACGGGCGTAAGAGAGGCCAGGGTTTTTTGCACGTGGGCGCTCACGTGCAGCAGGTTGGAGCCATACGCCAGTCCAATCATCAACAGCACCCCGGGGCGGCCCATGATGGATACCGCGCCCACCTGCGGCAAATGACTGATACGGATACGGGCAACATCCGCCAGAGTAATCACATGATTCTGATGGTAGCCCACCGTGATCGCGTCAAATTGCCGGAGCGACGGAATCTGGCCGTGTACGCGTAACGTCAAGGCTTGATTGGGCGTAGTGACAAATGATCCGCCGATCAGGCCCGTGGCCCGGCGGGCGGCGGCTACCACCCGCCGGAGGGAGAGTCCATACTGAACCAGCCGGCTGGGGATGATCTGAACCTGATAATCTTTTTGAAGTCCGCCATAAATGGCTATTTCCGAAACACCATGAACGGCCAGCAATCGCGGTTGCATCACCCAGTCGGCAACCGTGCGAAGTCGCCGGGTATCGTTGGTTTTGCTGGTGATGCCGACAACCGTTACCCAACGAATGGAACTGTTCAAAGGCATCAGCACCGGAGCATGAACGTGGGGAGGCAATATTCCGGATACGTCGGCGAGTCGCTGGGCCGTCAATTGCTGATCGCGGTAAATATTGGATCCGCCGGGGAAGAGCACTTTAACAATGGAAATTCCGGCAAGTGAATTGGAGAAGGTCTCACGAGCATCCACACCACCGGCCAGCGCCCGTTCAATAGGCGTGGTCACGAGTTTTTCCACCTGGCTGGGGCTGAAACCCGGCGCAATGGTTTTAATATCCAGTTGCGGCTGGATGAAGTCGGGGTATACGTCGTAGCGCGCCTGGAGGATGGAATAGACGCCAAACCCGGCCAGAACGCAGGCCAGCGCCACAATCACACCGCGAAAGCGCAACGCGAACTTTACGATTCGTTTGAACATGAAAACCTATCCGGATGGTTTGATCTGGCCGCTCAATTCCAGAGACAAGAGCAACTGCGTTCCCCGCACCGCCACCATTTGGCCCGCGCGCAGGCCGTGTGCGAGAAAAATTCCGCCGGGAACCATTCGGGAGCGGCCCAGCATGATGGGGATAAACACCGTCGCGCTCCGGCGCACGTATACCCAGCGCTCGCCCCGGCGCCATACAATGGCGGAGCGCGGAATCAGAACACCCTTGCGGGAGGGGCCGGGCAATTGCAGGTAGCCGGTGATCGCCATGTCGGGGCGCACGTTTCGATCGGTGGTAACAAGGTACAAAGCCGTCAGGCCGCGGGTTTTACGATCGGCGTGCGGGCCGAGGCCAACGGGTTTTCCGAGCAACCAGCCCGGTTGTCCGAGCAGTTGAATCCGCGCCGGCGCCATGGCCGCCGCGGGAGGGGTGGACGGCCTAAGAGCCAGTTCCGCCAACAGACGGTGGAAATCGCTGATTATAAGAAGCGGCTGATTGGCGGCGACAAACTCGCCGGCGCGGGTTGGCAATTCCCGCACCACTCCGGTGTGCGACGCACGCAGCCACAAGGTGGCTTGGGACGTGGAGGTCCATTGCAAGGCGCGGGCGATCATCCGCGCGGTGCGTTGGTCCGCCGCGAGCCGGGCTTTTTGCGCCACCATTTTCGCCCGGGCGATTTGCACGCTTTGTTTGGATACCGCCTGCTGCTCGTGGTAGAGATGCAAGGCCCGGCGATAAGTCGCTCCGGTTGTTCGCAGCGCCGCCCGCGCGGCGATGACATCCGCTCTTATTTTTGCCAGCTCCAACGTAATGGAAACCCGCTCGCTGGCGCCGATCACCGGCTTGATTCCCAGCAACCGCTCGCCGCGTTTGATGCGCCGGCCTATCTGCAGTGGAGGACCGGCGGCCACGAGAATTCCCGGCACGGGCGAGGAAAGCGTATACGTGGACGCTGGATCAGTCTTCAGCGAGCCGTAAACGGTCAGCTCCGGCGATTCGGCGATCGCCCGCAAGGGAGCACAGATGATTCCCAGCCGCTGTTGCTGTGAAACAGTCAGATGAATATGAACGCGGCGATCGACCATGGCGAATCTGAGAGCCGTTTTCACCGCGCCAGGGGCCGGGCGAACTTTGCCTGAACCCGCCCGCAGCGCGGTGGATGAGGTCATTATCGCGGCCACAAGGCAGCCACCCATAAGTGCCGCGATAAGCCATGAAGAATGAAACGATCGGCTGCGGCGCCGCCTGGGAATTTCTTGATGTTCCATAGTCACCTCATTTTTTCCGCGGCAAGCCTGCGCATGACGGTTGGCACCGACGGTCCCGCCGGCGAATGCATCAGCGGGCGCTGCAAGGCATCTTCGAGCGATCCCAGCGCCAATTGGGCGTTTTCCAGCGAGTCCAATCGGCTTAGTTGCAGCAGCAGAAGTTGCTGTTGCGCCTCCACCAGAGCCAGACGGCTTTCCCCGCCGGCATGAAGAGCCGCCGCGGCCGCCGTCACCTGCCGTTTCTGCAAATAGACAAGTTGCCGGGTTTTTCTAATTTGGCGCCAGGCCGCGCGATATCTTGCCCAGGCGATTTGTGTTTGATTGAAAACTCTGGTTTGCAGCGACTGGAATTCCCTGACCAGCAATATCCGGCGGGCCCGGGCCTGGGCTA
>JAJZKJ010000189.1 GCA_021804195.1 Acidobacteriota bacterium | reverse complement strand
ACGGATGGCTCGCGCCAGATCCATCTCAACCCCTCCAACTGCGTGCATTGTAAAACCTGCGATATTCTCGATCCGTATCAGATCATCACCTGGGTGCCGCCGGAAGGGGGAGGCGGCCCCGATTATCAGGGCTGCTAACCCCCTCCCTGGCTGACGAGGCCGCCTGCGTTACTTCTTCGCTGCTTCAAACCGCTTTTCCACCTCGGCCCAGTTGACCACATTCCACCACGCATTCAGGTAATCGGCGCGCTTGAACTGGTACTTGATGTAATAGGCATGCTCCCAGACGTCGTTGCCCATGATGGGCAGGCTGCCATCGAGGTAAGGGCTGTCCTGATTGGGGGTGGTTATGATTTCCAACTGCCGGCTGGGATTGAGCACCAGCCAGACCCAGCCCGAGCCAAAACGCTTCACCCCGGCATCCTGAAATGCCTTTTTAAACGATTCGAAGTCGCCGAATTTAGTGTGGATCGCCTGGCTCAGCGCGCCCGAGGGCTGTCCGCCGCCTTGCGGCTTCATGATCTGCCAGAACATGGTGTGATTGGCGTGGCCGCCGCCGTTATTACGCACCGCGGTGCGGGCGCTCTCCGGCACTTCCTGCAGGTTGCGCAGCAGTTTTTCCACCGGCCATTGCGCCAGCGGCGAATTTTCCAGGGCGGCGTTGAGGTTTTTTACATAGGCCGCATGGTGGCCATCATGGTGGTAATGCATGGTGGCTTCATCAATGAAGGGTTCCAGGGCGTTATAGGCATAGGGCAGCGGGGGCAGTTCGAAAGGCATGAAATGGTCCTCCTGTGGACACTGGGGTTGACGGATGCAGCAACCGATGCGGCAGTCGCATCCCCTGGTTGTTATTTTAGGGCAGCCCGGACGAATGGTAAATGCGCCCTTCGAATTTCAAAAACCGCCAGGCGGCAGCGCTTCGCTTCAGTGTTTATTTTTTTTTCTCTAAGGCCAACCCCAGCCGGACTGCCAGCGGCGGCATACTATCATTGTTGACAAGCCGGTGCCGCGCCCTGCCGCGTGGGCGGGCCGGCGGCACAAAGGCATGCAAGTTCAGGGAGCCACGGCATTCCGATAAAGTACAATTCAGTATTTGGGCTCTTGAACTGGCAGAATTCGCCCGATCCCGGTTACAATTCGCAAGTAGCCCAATTTCAAGATCATGTCATCGAAAAACTCGCTCACTCGCCTGTGTGTGGGACTGACCAGCCGCAGATTCACACGAAACCTCATGTTTTCCCTGGCGCTGGCGCCCCTGCTGAGCGCGGCGGTCCCGCCCGGTGTCCATCATCCCCGCACTCCGGCTCCGGTTCGCCCGGCCGCGGCGCGGCCGGTGAATTTGCCGCTGCAGTTTGAGCCGAATCGCGGGCAATGGCCGGCCCGGGTGCAGTATTTTGTCCGTGGCGACGGCATGGGCATGCAAATGGTTTCGCGGGGCGCCAATCTGGCCTGGCTGAGCTATGGCCCCGGTTCTGGCTTGGCTGCGCGGCCGCGGACACTGCGGGTGATGCGCTTGCGGTTTATGGGCGCGCCGGCGGGCCATTGGCAGGGCCAGAACCGGCTGCCGGGGCATGCCAGCGAACTCGTGGGCGCGCAGCGCGACTGGCGCTCGAATCTGCCGGTCTATGGCGCCGTGGTTGACCGGAATTTGTATCCCGGCATTCAGGCCCAGTTTCAGGGCCGCGCCGGCGTCATGGAATGGAATCTGCATATTGCCCCGGGCGCCGCGCCCAGCCAGGTGCGGTTGCAGCTCACGGGCGGACGGGCAAGCCTGATGGCCAACGGCGGCCTGCGCCTCAGCGCGTATGGCCGCGGCCTGCGCTGGCTCCCTCCCCAGGCCTGGCAGATGCGCGCCGGCCAGCGGCAATCCGTGGCCGTTCGCTATGTCATTCGCCGTCATGGGCAGATTGGCTTTCAGCTCGGCGCTTACGATCCCCGCCACGCTCTGGTGATTGATCCCACCTTGTCCTGGTCCACCTACCTCGGGGGCGCGCAGGACGATCAGGCGACCGCCGTTGCCACCGACAGCAGCGGCAATATTTATCTCACCGGCTATACGCTATCCGCGAACTTCCCCGTCACCACCGGGGTGGTTCAGGGCAAGCTGACCGGCAACACCAATGTTTTTGTCAGCGAAATCAAGCCTGACGGCTCGGCCCTGGTCTATTCAACCTATCTGGGCGGATCGGGCATTGACCAGGGCATGAGCATCGCGGTGGACTCCTCGGGCGATGCGATCATCACCGGATCCACCAACTCCGCCAACTTTCCCGTCACGGCCGGCGCTTTCCAGACCATCGCTCCGGCCGGATTTAACGCCTTTGTGGCCAAGCTCAACCCCACGGGCACAGGCCTGATCTACTCGACCTATCTCGGCGGTTCCGGCGCCGATAACGCCGCCGGCGTGACACTCGACAATCTTGGCGATGCCTACATCACCGGTTCGACTTCTTCCAGCGATTTTCCCGTCACCGCCGGCGTCGTGCAAAACCATCTGGCGGGCGCGGTCAACGCGTTTGTCAGCGAACTGAATCCCGCCGGATCGGCGCTGGTTTATTCGACCTATCTGGGCGGTTCGGCCGCCGATCATGCCACCGCCATCGCGGTGGATAGCGCCGGCAACGCCTATATCTGCGGCTATACCGATTCCGCCAATTTCCCCGTCACCAATTCCGCGTTTCAGTCCACGTTGAACGGCAAATTCAATGCCTTCGTGGTCAGTCTCGTGAACGGCGGCGGCAGTCTCAACTATTCCACCTATCTTGGCGGCAACGGCGATGATCAGGCCAATGCCCTGGCCGTCAGCAGCAATGGCGATGTGGATGTCACCGGGTTCACCAATTCCACCAACTTCCCCACCACCTCGGGCGTGTACCAGCAGGTGAAATCGAGCGGCGAAGATGTCTTCGTCACGCAATTCAACAACACCGGCGCCTCGCTCAATTACTCCACTTTGATCGGCAGCGGCAGCGGGAACAACATCGGCAACGGCATAGCGCTCGATGCCCAGGGCAATGCCTATATAGACGGTTCCACCACCTCGCCCGATTTCCCGGTTTCCACCAGCACCTTTCAATCCCTTCCCGGCGGGTACACCGACGCCTTTCTGGTGCGCCTCGATGCCGTGGGCGCCACGCTGCCCTACGCCACCTATCTGGGCGGCAGCGGTGTGGATCAGGCCAATGCCATCACCATTGATCCCTCCGGCAATGTGATCCTGGTGGGCACCACCTTCTCCACCAACTTCCCTGTCACCAGCGGCGCACTGCAGTCCACCAACGCCGGCCAGTCTGATGCGTTTGTCATGAAGTTCACCACCGGCCCGGCGGGCGGATTTTCCAGCAGCACCCTGAGCTTCCCCGAACAGGCCGAGTTCACCACCAGTTCGCCGATCGCGGCCTCGTTCTACAACTCCGGCGAAGCTCCGTTGGCCATCTCCGGCATCACCGCCAGCAAGGATTATGCGGAAACCAACAACTGCCCGGTGGCGCCCGCCACGCTGGCGCCCGGGTTAAGCTGCTCGGTCAGCGTGACCTTCACGCCCAGTACCACCACCAGCCCGGATACGGGCACGCTGACGGTAACCGACAACGCTCCCGGTGGCTCGCAAACCCTGGCGCTGACCGGCACGGTGGGGACTTTTGCGATCACCTCCACCCCTACCCAGGCCACGGTGAATCCCGGCAACAGCACCAGCTATGCCCTGACCTTTACCCCGGCCAACGGCTACACCACCAAGGTCAACCTGACCTGCAGCGGATTGCCCAGCGGCGCCACCTGCACCTTCTCGCCCTCTTCGGTGTCCATGTCGGGCAACTCCAACTCGACATCATCGGCCACCATGTCGGTTTCGACCACCACCAGCGCGGGTCTGCCGCTGGCGCCGCTGGGACCCGGTTCGAATCAGCCCTGGATCTGGCTGGGCGCGGGCCTGTTGCTGCTGACCGTTCTGGTTCTGGCCTGGCGGCAATGGGGTCTGTCAAGGCGATGGGTGGGGCTATTAGTTTTAGGCCTATTGAGCCTGGCGGCCGCCGGCTGCGGCTCCAATTCCGCCGCCCTGTCCACGCCTTCGGGCACCTATCCGGTTAAAATCAGCGCCGCCGATGTCAATGGCACAGTCATCCAGACCACTACGGTGAGCCTGGTGGTGATTAACTGATCCGGGCCGGAGGACGGCCGCGCGCCGCGGCCGTCCTCAATCCCAATAGTCTGCACAAGGAAAAATTTCAGGAAAGCGATTTGTTTATGCGAGCCAAGCTGATCATGATTCTAGCCGGGGGGTTGATGTTGTCCACAGCCGTTTCGCTGCGGGCGCAGTCTTCCTCCAGCTCTTCCAGCTCTTCCAGCGGCAGCCAGTCCATCACCGCTCCGGTGGCGCGCCAGCGGCTGCGGCATCCTTACCGCTGGCATCCTTATACCGATGTCACCTTGCAGTTGACCGGCAATTTTAACCACCAGGTGCAAAACGGCACGGTGATGCAGAACAGCATTAATACCGGCGGCATTCTGGTCGGCCTGCGCTATCACGACACCTCGCATCTGGCCTTTGAAATCAACGTGGCGCATAACAAAGACACTTTTGAGTATTCATTTCTCAACACCGGCAATATCAGCGTGCAGGGCCTGCAGAGCGAGACCAACGAGATCAATGTCAATGCCGTGTACGAAATTCCCTTCATGCAGACCTTTCATCCCTTCGTGCTGGGCGGCGGCAGCTTGCTAAGCTTCGGCCCCTCCAATGCGCCCACTCTTACCGTGGGCAACGCCAAAGTGCAAAACCGTCCTGCCGGCGTGCTGGGTTTTGGCACCGATGTGCGGCTAAGTCATACCTGGGCTCTCCGCATACAAATGCGTTTTCTCGGATTCCGGGCCCCGGATTTCGGCTTGAGCCAGTACACCACCAAAAACTGGATGATCCGCACCGAGCCATCGATCGGCTTTGTCTATCGCTTCTAAACCCCAAGTATTCAATGCAGTTTCTCAGGGCCCGGGCCATTGGCCCGGGCCTTTTTTATTTCCTGCGAATGTCCGTATTTAAACCGGAAAACGACTCGGGGAATGTGCTATAGTGCGGCCTTCGGCGCATGTCGAGCGTCCGCATATGTTCGCGATGGCAACGCCTTCCCCTTTATGGCTCACACCCACGTTCCCCAAAAATATGATGTTGTCATCGTCGGTTCCGGCGCCGGCGGCGGCATGGCGGCATATATTCTGACCCGCGCCGGGGCGCGCTGCCTGATGCTGGAGGCCGGCGACTGGTTCGACACCGCCCGGGACTCCATGATGATGATGTGGCCCTGGCAGGCGCCGCATCGCGGCGCCGCCACGCCCGCCAAGCCCTTTGGCTATTTCGATGGCTGCGTGGGCGGCTGGC
>JAJZKJ010000188.1 GCA_021804195.1 Acidobacteriota bacterium | reverse complement strand
GATCCGTAACTATCTCCAGCCGGTGCCGTTCGAGGCGGTTAACCCGAGGTTCAGCACCGTGTCCATCATGCCGGGCATGGAGACGGCGGCGCCGCTGCGGCACGAGACCAGCAACGGATTAACGGGGTCGCCCAGCTTTTTGCCCACGGTCTGTTCCAGCCGCCGCAGGTTCTCGTCGATCTGCTCTACCAGACCAGGCGGGAACTGCTGGCCGCTCTGGTAATACGCCGCACAGCAGTCGGTGGTGATGGTGAAACCCGGCGGAACGGGCAGGCCAATATTGGTCATCTCCGCCAAGTTGGCGCCTTTGCCGCCGAGCATCATTTTATCTTTGGCGCCGCCTTCCGCCTTGCCGTTGCCAAAGAAATAGACCATTTTGTCCGCCATGGTGAAACCCTTTCGAGTAATGGTGATCCGGTGGTTATCCGGCGCGCCGCGGCGCGTCAATCCCGGTGACCGGTATCCCAACGCTATACGATTACCCCACCCGCCGGTCCGGTTCAAGCCAGCGGGACCAAGAGCTTTAGAGTATAGCGCCCCCGCGGCGGAGTCAATCGCCGACGGGCTTCATGTCGGCTTCGGGTGTGGCCAGATTTCTTGGCCCATGCCGGTCCTCAGCGACAGTGCCAAATCCCCAACCGCCTCAACGGCGGCATTGATGCCGTCCGTCGGCACGTCCTTGCTACAAAATCCGGCCACACCCTTGGCTTCCACCGATGCGACAGCCGGCTTGTGCCGCGGTCGGACTGTCTCTTATTATGCGGCTTTTTCGGGAGTGACCTGGCCATGAACAATATTCCCCTGCTGCCTCCACCCCGTCGAATCAGCAGACGCCCCGGTCAATGGGAGCTGCCGCGCGTCGGCTTTATTTGTGTGGAGGGGCGTGATCCAGGCCTGTTGCTGGCGGTTAAAGCACTGGAAAAGTCACTGCAGAGTCGAGCCGGCCGGTGGTGCTGGATTGAAACCGCTCCGCCGCCGAAGGCGCAAGCCATTCACCTGCGGTTGGACGCCGCCATCGAACACGAACAAGGTTACACCATCGACATTCGTTCGGACCGGGTGGAAGTGCGGGCGAAAACGCCGGTGGGGCTGTTTTACGCCGTCCAAACGTTGCATCAGATCACCCGGTCTTGCCGGCGCTCCTGGCCCTGCCTGCACATCGCCGATCAGCCCGACTTCGCGCGACGCGGCTTCTACCACGATATTTCGCGCGGCAAAGTTCCTAAAGTACAGACGATTCTGTGGCTGGTGGAGAAGCTGGCGGAATTGAAGATCAACGAATTTCAGCTTTACATCGAGAATGTCTACGCTTTTAAGCGGCATCGCGAGATGTATGCCGATACCACGCCGTTGACCGCGCGCGAGCTGAAACGGATTGATAAGGCCTGCCGCCTGCGGCACATCGATTTCGTGCCGTCACTGACTTCCCTGGGCCATTTTGAGAAGATTCTCCGTCACCCGCGCTATCGACCTCTGGCGGAGGCGGAGCCGGCCGATCTAAAGCAGCGCGGTTTGACCTGCTGGTCCGATGATCCTTGGTCGCTGTGCGTGACCGATCCGCGGGCCAAAACGCTTATCACGGAAATGTACGCCGACTTTTTGCCGAACTTTTCCAGCAGCCAGTTTAATATCTGCTGCGACGAGGCCTACGACCTGGGCGTCGGACGCAGCCAGGCGGAGGCGCAGAAACAAGGCGTCGGACGGTTGTATGTGGAGTGGATTAAGTTTTGTGCCGATGCCGCGGCCGAACATGGCAAACGCGTGCAGCTGTGGGGTGACATTATTCTGAAATATCCGGAGCTGATCCGTGAACTACCGGCGAACGCGACCGTTCTGGAATGGGGTTACGGCGCTCAACACCCGTTTCTGGAGCACGGAAAATTGTTCGCTTCCTGCGGTCGGCCATTTTACGTTTGTCCTGGCACCAGCAGCTGGGGTTCGCTGGCCGGGCGGACGGCCAATGCCCTGGCGAATATGCGTGGAGCGGCGACCGGCGGACTGCAACGTGGCGCCGTCGGCTACCTGAACACCGATTGGGGTGATAACGGCCACCAGCAGCTGCTGGCGGTCAGCCTGCTGCCGATGGCTTTTGGAGCGGCGGTTGCGTGGAATCATGGGCTGGCCAGCGATGCCGCGATTATCGATGCGGTGAGCGCTCAGCTTTTCGCCGATTCCAGCGGCCGGATCGCTCAACTGGCCGCGGATATCGGCAACGTTTATCAGCGCATTAACCGTGACCCGCTGCCGAACAGCTCGCTGGACTTCCACCTTTTCCGCGAGCCGTGGGCGCAAACGACGTATCTGGAAAAAGCCCGCCAGAACCGCATGGCCAGCGAAATAGCCCGCCTCGAACGGCATCTGGCTACACTTAAACAACTGCCCAGTCCCAACCGGGATTTAGCGCTGGTTTGGCAGGAGTTAAGTTTCACCATTCGCGTTATTCGCCATACGCTGCGGCGCACCATGTTGCGGGCGCAGCACACCGCCGCGCCCGAGTCGGCACGGCGGGAAATTGCCGCACTGATCGCCGATATTCGCCGCCTGCGGCGGGAATTCAAGGTGCTCTGGCGGAAGCGCAATAAGAAATCGCGCTGGGCCGATGTGGACGCCCATTTTAAGCGGATTGAGTCGGAATACCGCCGACTCCGGTAGTTTCGGGTTTATCGTTTCCAGTTTTTGGTTTATGGTTACTGGTTTATGGTGTTATGAGTTCCCTGCTCGTTACAGGTTCGATTGGAATTGACAATGTCGTGACGCCCCACGGCGCGGTTCACGACGTTCTGGGTGGATCCGCGGTCTACTTCAGTTGGGCGGCGGCGGCATTCTGCAGGGTTCGACTGGTGGCGGTGGTGGGAGAGGATTTCCCCTCCCGGTTCGCGCGCGCCTTGGCGCATCCTAATATCGACACGTGCGGTTTGGAGCGCCGTCGCGGCAGCAAGACGTTTCGCTGGAGCGGCCGTTATGATGCCACCCTGAACGAAGCCACCACCACGGCCGTGGCTCTAAATGTTCTGGCCGAGTCCGCTCCTCAAATTCCGCCGGCCTTCGCGGACAGCGACATCGTGTTCCTGGCCGCCACGCATCCCCATTTGCAGCTGCGGTTGCTTTCCCAGCTCACCCGGCCGAAATTGGTTCTCGCCGACACCCGTGATTTGTGGATCCGTAACTATCTCCAGCCGGTGCGGACCGGACTTAAGCAGGTGGATGGACTGATGCTCAATGACCTGGAGGCTCGCCTGTTGACCGGCCAAGTCAATTTGGTTGCGGCATTGCAACGGATTCGGGGTATGCTCAAGCCATCCGGGCCGCGCCTGGTGGTGCTCAAGAAAAGCGAGCACGGCTGCCTGGCGGCGTTCGGAAACGATTTTTTTCCTATGCCGGCGTTTCCGACCGCCAAAGTGCTGGATCCCACCGGCGCCGGCGACAGTTTCGCCGGCGGGTTGCTGGGATACCTCGCCGCGCGGGGGCACTGGGATGCCGCCACCTTCAAGAAAGCGGTGGCCGTGGGAACCATCATGGCCAGTTTCACTATTCAGGCGTTCTCGCTGGCGGGGCTGCGTCACGCCACCCGCCCGGCCATTAATGCCCGCCTAAAGACGTTCCAAAAAATGCTGGCCCTTTGATCCAGAAAGGACTGTCAATTAATAACCTTGACACTTTTCAGCCACCGTTGCCGCCACGAGCCGCTCGCGGCTCAGCATTCCGCGCCTCGCCAAACACCGACGTTCACCAAGAGGTAAACGCTATTTCTTGACGGACCCTGGGTGGTGAAGTCAGGCCGCTTGGGGGGCGGGCGAAGATGTGTCACAGCCCCTCCGCCGTTGCAGAATCTGGTCGATCTGCGCCAGCGCGGCGGCCACATCATCTAACCGCGGATGAATGCGCAGGGCATGGCGGTAACAATCCCGGGCGGCGGCCAGGTTCCCCAAATGAACGTAGCAATGCCCCATCCCGGCCATGGCGCCAAAATGCACCGGCAGGCGTTCGAGTACCTGCAGACAATCATGGATCGAGTCCACGTAGCGCTCCGCCAGGTAATAGGCGATGGAACGCTGGTTATAGGCTTCCGGGAACTCCGGATCCGCCGCGATCGCCAAGGTGAATTTTTCAATCGCCGCGCAGAAGTTGCCGTGTTTGAGATGATACGCCCCGCACTTTAAATACCCTTGCCCGGCGCCGCTGGAGTGCCGGCACCAAATCGCCCACAAGGCATGGTCCGCGGCCTGCGCCACTTTGGCCTCGGGGTCCCCTAAGCGCTCCACCAGGGACGGGATGGCGGTGCTGTCTCCGGTTAACATGAGGGAAATGGCCGCCATTTCACGGACTTCACTGCGACCATGGGCCAGAAAATTGAGCAACAGCGGCACGGGCCAGTTGCATTGCAATTCTTCTTCCAGCGCGGTCCAATCCCCACGCTGCAATAGGAAATGGATCCTCCGCGTGAACCACCGCGTCATCAACACCCGGCCCGGCTGTTCCTCGTTGCGCATAAGCTGAGAGCTCCAACTGGCCGCTTTTAAGCGCAACAAAGGCGGCGCGCCTCCGCCCCCCGTTGGGTCCAAAGCATGTGACTCAAGCCGATCTGACCGCTACCGGCATTGCGGACAATTCCCTAGCCAAATGATGTTAGGCAGGCCACTGGCCATTGGCAAGTCGCCGCTGAGGGGCCCCTGGCCGACGGGCGTGGCCGGATTTTTCACCACAGAACACGCAGAGATCCCAGCGCGGGTCGCTGTGGCGACTAAACTGCGCCGCGGCCAAATATATAGCCCCCGGTCCGCACGGAGGCGGAGTAGTTTAGTCGCCCACGGCGACCTTCGGCGGATCGCGGAGTCGCCTTTGGAGACCTTGCCGGGGGTAACGCCCCGCCGAACATCGGAATCTTTGTGCCGTGCGAAGATTTGGACGGTTTGTGGCACGGAGAAATAAGGAGATCCAAAATATTCCGCTTCAAACACTCTGGCACGCTTAAGAAATCCATAAAATCTCCCGCGGCCGTGTAACGGGCGTAGCCACGACGGCCGCGGGATTGCGATCCACGCGGCTGTCGAATATGTTCCTCCGTATCACAATCTCCGTATTTCTTCGCACGGCGCGCAAATTTTCGAACTGGCCGATCGCCCCCCGCTGCCACCCTTTTTTCGCCTGTCCCGCGGTTCAGTTCGTCCGGGACATCTGCGCGAATCTGCGTAATCCGTGGATGGCTTTGGTTGCGGCCCGCAGGCCGCGCTGGGATCTCTCTGTGGTGAAACGTTCGGGCTAAGTGGGGACGCGGAATGAATCATGGGACCGCCGGCGGCGATCTGTGGTCGCCTCCAGCAGCAGGTCGAAGATCCGCCCCGGTGGACACAGCCCCCGTTCCGTGGCTGGTTCGCTGATTTCGACGGCGCATCGG